>CAJOQB010000130.1 GCA_905236405.1 uncultured Bacteroidales bacterium | reverse complement strand
GGAAACTGTCAACATTTCCAGTAAAACACCTGACAACCGTTTCAGGAAAAGGGCAAAAAACTGTCAACCAAAATCAGGAAAAGACAATATTTTTTTCGAGCGTTACAGTGTTACAGTTGTTACAGTTAAAAATATGGTAGTAAAAAGTCAAAGTGAAATTCTATATCTATATATTTATATATATAAATATATAGATATAGAGGTATATTTGGGGTTGAATAGCCCCAAAAACTAACTGTAACAACTGTAACGCTGCACGAGACAAGTTGTGTCTTTTCTTGATTTTTTTTGGGTGACAGTCAGTAAAAATTGGGTAAAAATGCATTATTTTGGGTGAAATGCACACCCCGATAAGGTTGACAGTTTTTGCCCTTTTCCTGAAACGGTTGTCAGGTGTTTTACTGGGGACGTTGACAGCGTTCCTGAAAAGGTTGACATCCGCATGTCGGACAAACATCCCGTTAGAAACAACCACGATTGCCATCTTTTTCGACCAATCGTATACCAAAAAAGGGCTACTGTCGTTAATATTGACCTATGTCCAAGATAGACACCGACCAATATATTATCATCAAAGGCGCCAGGGTCAACAACCTGAAGAATGTCAACGTTGCCATTCCACGCAACAAGCTGGTGGTTGTCACTGGTTTGAGCGGAAGCGGCAAATCGTCGTTGGCGTTCGACACCCTCTATGCCGAGGGACAACGCCGCTATGTGGAGAGCCTTAGCAGCTATGCACGACAATTCATGGGACGCATGGCCAAGCCCGAGGTGGACACCATCGACGGCATCTCTCCGGCAGTAGCCATCCAACAAAAAGTCAACACTTCCAATCCCCGTTCCACCGTCGGCACCTCGACCGAGATATATGAATACCTCAAACTGCTCTATGCCCGCATAGGCCGCACCTTCTCCCCCGTCAGCGGTGTGGAGGTGAAACGCCACAGCGTCAGCGATGTGATTGATTTCGTCCTGTCGCTGGACGAAGGGTCACGTGTCATGCTCTTCGCCCCGCTCGAGGTGACCAAGGAACGCCCTTTGGATGCCCAGTTGCAAATCCTCCAACAAGAAGGCTTTGTACGTGCACAGATTGACGGAGAGATTGTGCGTATCGAGGATTTTCTTCCCACCTACAAGAAAAGCAACACCTACAATGACCCCTTGTTGCTCATCGACCGTGTGATGCTTCGTCACGATGACGACGACCTTGCGGCCCGTTTGGGCGAATCGATACAGACAGCTTTCTTCGAGGGACGCGGCACCTGTTTGGTGGCCGAACGAAACGACAACGACCCTGTCGACAGCAAAGAATACCGATACCACTCTTTCAGCAACCGCTTTGAGGCCGACGGTATCACGTTCGAGAAACCCAATCCCAACTTCTTCAGTTTCAACAACCCTTATGGTGCTTGCCCCACCTGTCAAGGATATGGAAGCGTCATTGGTATCGACGAACATATCGTGGTTCCCAATCCGACACTCAGCATCTACGAAGACGCCGTTGTCTGCTGGCGAGGAGACAAGATGTCGGAGTGGAAGAGTCACCTCATACGACTCAGCGGTCGCATGGGCTTCCCCATCCACACCCCCTACTGCGACCTCAACGACCACGAGCTCGACATGCTGTGGCACGGAGCCGAAGGGTTCCCTGGCATCGACGGTTTCTTCCAATGGGTGGAGTCGCAGAGCTACAAGATACAGTATCGTGTGATGCTGGCTCGCTACCGAGGCAAAACCACCTGCCCCGACTGTCACGGAAGCCGCTTACGCAAAGACGCCAACTATGTGAAAGTATGCGGAAAGAGCATCACCGAATTGACCCGTATGCCTGTCACCGAGTTGGCCGAGTTCCTGAACAATCTGCAACTCACCCCCCACGAGGAGGAACTCACCCGCCGTATCATGGTCGAGCTGCACAACCGTGTGGGCTATCTGATTGAAGTGGGTCTTGGCTATCTGACCCTCAGCCGATTGAGCAACACCCTCAGCGGTGGCGAGTCGCAACGTATCAATCTCGCCACCTCGTTGGGCAGCTCGTTGGTGGGCTCTATGTACATCCTCGACGAACCCTCCATTGGCTTGCACAGTCGCGACACCGAACGCCTGATACATGTACTCAAAGATTTACGCGACTTGGGCAACACAGTCATTGTGGTGGAGCACGACGAGGAAATCATCCGTGCAGCCGACTACATCATCGACATCGGCCCTGGTGCTGGTCGTTTGGGAGGCGAAATCGTCTTCGAAGGCGACTGGGGAAAGATGCGAAAGATGAGTGCCGACCCCTCGTCCGACACCAACGTCGACCTACTGGCAGAGCAGCCCACCACCTGCTCTTTCACCGCCGACTATCTCTTGGGCATCAGAGAAATACCCGTACCCTCCACTCGTCGCAAATGGCGCGACCGTATCAGTATTCAAGGTGCCTATCTGAACAACCTGAAGAAGGTGGATGTCGACATACCGCTTCGCACCCTCACTGTAGTGACCGGTGTCAGCGGCAGCGGCAAAACGAGCCTTATCAAGGGTGTCCTTTACGACGTGCTTCACCGTCGTCTGATTGACAACCCCGACTATGTGGGCAGCTGTCACAACATTGTCGGCGACATCAGCCGCATCTCGTCCATCGAGTTGGTCGACCAGAACCCCATTGGTCGTTCCACCCGAAGCAACCCCGCCACCTACATAAAAGCCTACGACGAGATTCGACAGCTCTACGCTTCACAACCGTTAGCCAAAACACGCGGGTACAAGCCCAGTTTCTTCTCGTTCAATGTCGAGGGTGGACGATGCGAGACTTGCGAGGGCGAGGGATATATCACCATCGGAATGCAGTTTATGGCCGACGTGCACTTGGTGTGCGAGGAATGTCACGGCACCCGTTTCAAAGAGGAGACGCTCGACGTCCTCTTCCGTGGGAAAAACATCAGCGAAGTGCTCGACATGACCGTCAACCAAGCCCTGTTGTTCTTCGGAGAGGCATTGCAGGAGGAACGCTCCTCGACCACTCGGACAACCCCCTCATCAGGGCGAAGCGCCCACTCCATCATCCAAGCCATCATCACTCGCCTGCAACCGCTTCAGGATGTTGGACTCGGATACCTCAAACTCGGACAATCGTCCAGCTCGCTCAGCGGCGGCGAGGCACAACGCATCAAGTTGGCCAGCTATCTGGTCAAAGGCGAGAACGAGAAGCCTGTGCTTTTCATCTTCGACGAACCCTCCACGGGACTCCATTTCCACGACATACAGAAACTGATTCGTGCCTTCAACACCCTCATCGACAAGGGACACAGCATCATCGTTATCGAACACCACCACGACATCATCAAAGTGGCCGACTGGGTTATCGACATGGGTCCCGAGGGCGGCAAAGAGGGCGGTCGTGTAGTGTTTGCAGGCACACCTGAACAACTGGTCAAACAGAAAGACTCCTATACGGGTCGCTTCCTGAAAGAAAAACTCTCCAAGAAATAAGAATGAATATGCAGCAATACATCAAATCGATTCGAACCACCAGCAACGTCGGTCTTTGGACCTCGTTGGGCATAGCGCTCATCACCATCATTGTCATACAGGTGAGCAAATACGAGTTTCACCCCGACCCCCGCACCTACAGGTTTTTCCTCATCGCCGGTTCGGTACTGGCTATCGGGGCAGCCCTGCTGATGCTCCTTTCGGTACGACGTTCTTTGCCTCGTTTGCGGCAACTCGACAACATCGAAGAGCGGTTCCGTCGCTATGCCGAGCATGTCAGATATATGTATTTAGGCACTATGGGATGCGTCATTTTGGAGTGTGCCTTCGTGGTGCTGTCGAACAACCGGCAGCTAATCATGTTCCTCATCGTGCTGGTATTGATGCTTTTCATGATCTTTCCCAATATCTATCGTATCAAAGTCGACCTTGGATTGACCGACGAGCAGATGAAGGAGATATTCGGCACCGACTACATCCCCGACCCACAGGAAGAGACAGACTCCAACGAGCCAAGTGACGAACCCCTTAAGGACAACAAAGAATGACACCTGACACCATCGTTGCCATCGCCACTCCCAACGGTCGAAGCGCCATCGCCCTGTTGCGGCTCTCGGGTGCTGCGGCATTGTCTGTCGTGAAGCAGCACGTTGCCATCTCACAGTGGCAGCCGCGTCATGCCCACTTTGCCCGCTTTGTCGACCAAGAGCGACTTGTCGACGAAGTGGTTGTCACCTACTTCCCCGCACCTCACAGCTATACAGGCGAAGAGATGGTGGAGCTTTCCTGCCACGGTTCCACCTATGTGCAGCAACAGATTCTGCAATCGCTGCTTGCATCACCAGAGGTGCGAATGGCCGAACCTGGCGAGTTCACCCGAAGGGCATTCCTCAACGGCAAGTTCGACCTCTCGCAAGCCGAAGCGGTTGCCGACCTTATCGACTCGCATTCAGAGGCATCCCACCGTTTGGCCATCAACCAGATGCGTGGTGGTTTTTCCAAAGAGCTGGCACACCTTCGCGACCAGTTTGTAGAACTCACCTCGCTGTTGGAACTGGAACTGGATTTCAGCGACGAAGAGGTGGAGTTTGCCGACCGTAGCCGTCTCCTCGCCTTGATAGACACTCTTGAGCAACAGACCCGCCGCTTGGTCGACTCGTTCAATATGGGCAATGCCATCAAAAACGGTGTCCCTGTGGCTATCGTCGGACGACCCAATGCAGGAAAATCGACCCTGCTGAACGCATTGCTCAACGACGACCGTGCAATCGTCAGCCCTGTGGCTGGCACCACTCGCGACACAATCGAAGACACCATCACCCTGAACGGCATCCTATTCCGTTTCATCGACACCGCAGGATTGCGACTGAGCACCGACACCATAGAGTCGGCTGGCATCGACCGCAGTTACCAAGCCATGCGTCGAGCCCAAATCATCCTGTACTTGATTGACGCTGTCACTTCCCAAAGCGAAGTGGAAACCGAATTGAAAGAGGCTCATCAGGCTGTCGACCTAAGCAAGAAACAGTTGCTTCTCCTCCGCACCAAGTGCGACCTGCACCAACCTGACCATCCGTCGGGCATTGCCATCTCTGCCGCCACAGGTCAAGGGCTCGACACCCTGCGGAAGATGTTGGTCGACACCGTCGGCCCTCTCGAAACCGACACCACCTTGCTCACCAACGTCCGTCACTACGACGCTATGGTTCATATGCTCGAAGCCATCAGCCACATCCGTGAAGGCTTCAACAAACAACTGCCCGCCGACCTGATTGTCGTCGACATCCGCGACGCCCTCTACCATCTGGGCACCATCACAGGACAAGTGACCAACGACGAGGTGTTGGGCACCATCTTCTCCCGTTTTTGCATCGGCAAATAATTCTTTTTATCATTTTGGTCATTAGTGCATTACAAGCAAGACGCACCAAAAGGGGAGAAAAAGTAATGCCATATCATAAAAAAATGCTAATTTCGCATCGTGATTGTGCAATCCAAACAAGGTGTTGCACACAATTAATGTGTTTGTAATAAATAGAGTATACAATTATATAAATACATCACCAATGAGTAAAGTAGACGTTTTACTGGGTCTGCAGTGGGGCGACGAAGGCAAAGGCAAGATTGTCGACGTCCTCACCCCGAACTACGATGTCATTGCCCGCTTCCAAGGCGGTCCCAACGCTGGACACACACTGGAGTTCAATGGCATGAAGCATGTGCTCCACATTATTCCCTCCGGCATCTTCCACAAGGAAAAAATCAACGTGATTGGCAACGGCGTATTGGTGGAGCCCTTTATCTTCGACCAAGAAATCAACGACCTGAGAAAGAAAGGGGTGGAGCCCACCGAGAACCTCTTCCTCTCCAAGAAAGCCCACTTGATTCTCCCCACCCATCGTATGCTCGACGCTGCCAACGAGCAATCCAAAGGCAGCAACAAAATCGGTTCGACGCTGAAAGGCATCGGCCCTGCCTATACCGACAAGATTGCCCGCACGGGTATCCGTATCGGCGACATCATGGAGTTTGACTTCCGCGAGAAATACGAGATGCTGAAAGCCCAGCACCTACAGATGGCCGTCACGCTGAAATACGACGTCAGCCAGTTCCGTATCGGTGACCTCACCCTTGAGGAATACGAGCAAAAATGGTTGGCATCGCTCGACACCATCAAGAAGTTCCGCCTTATCAACAGCGAGTATTTCATCAACAAATGTCTCGACGAGGGCAAGAAAGTGTTGGCAGAAGGCGCCCAAGCCGCTATGCTCGACATCGATTTCGGCACCTACCCCTTCGTTACCTCCAGCAACACCATCACCGCAGGCGTATGCACAGGCTTGGGTGTGGCTCCCAGCAAGATAGGTCGCGTAATGGGTATCACCAAGGCTTACTGCACCCGCGTGGGAGCAGGTCCCTTCCCCACAGAGCTGTTTGACGAGACTGGTTCTACGCTATGTCAACAAGGTCACGAATACGGTGCCACCACAGGTCGTCCCCGTCGCTGTGGATGGATTGATATTCCCGCCTTGCGTTACGCTTGCATGATTGACGGTGTCACCGACCTCTTTGTCACCAAACCCGATGTGATGAACAACTTCGACGAGGTGAAGATGTGCACCGCCTACACCATCAACGGCAAAGACACCACGGAGATTCCTTTCGAATACAACCAAGTGGAAATCACGCCCCATCTGAAGAGCTTCAAGGGATGGAAACAAGAACTGAGCGGCTGCAAGTCCTACAACGACCTGCCTGCCAATCTGCGTACCTTCCTCTACGAGATAGAGCAACAGACGGGCGTCAACATCTGTGCTGTCAGCATCAGTCCCGACCGTAAGGATGTTCTATTCAAATAAGTTTTTGCAAAGTGTAATGCAATAATTTTAACATTGCATCGTTATACCCCAAATTTTTAAACCCTCATAAGATGAAAAAATACATTCTTCTGACGCTGCTCTGCCTCCCCTTCTTGGTGGCAGCACAGACCAAAGTGAAAGAGACCGACGTTCCCAAGTCGGTGCTCCTCACCCTCGAGAAGACGTATGAGTCGTATAAGGTGAAAACCTGGTATCAGGCTCCTGGCCAGTACATCGCCGACTTTGTTACCGACGGTCAGAACGGTCGTTGCTACTTCACCGCTTCTGGCGAGTGGCAGTACAGCGCATTCCCTGTCGACCTCAACGAATGCCCCACGCTGATGAACACCTATTTCGTCAACAACTATCCTGGCTATCGTATCAAAACCACCGAGTATGTCGAAGAAATGAGCGGCGACAACTACTATCGTCTGGTCATTGTCAAGAAAGGCATTGGCTCGAACGACTGCGAGCTGATTTTCGACACCCGCGGAAAACTGCAGAAGAGTACCGCTCCCGATCCCGAGGTGGTGAAACGCGACTACTATGCCCACACCAACCCCGACGAGACCATGGAAATCCAGAAGAACAGTGCTGAGGACAACTCTCGTGCCCATCGTGCCACCAAACGTCGCGAGAAATCGGTGGAGGATGTTCCCGAGTACGAACGTCCCATGCCTTCGGATGCCATCACCGCCAACTTCAACAAACGCTACCCCGCCACCCGTCTGAAATCCGGTCCCGACTGGTATCTTCGTGGCGACGAATTCGTGGCCTACTACACCAACAACCAAAAGAACGACTTCGAAGCTGTCTACAACATCGAAACCGAACAGCTGGTTCGCACGGGCAAAGTGCTGCAGAAAGAACGCTACACCTCCGCCATCTTGAAATATCTCAACGAGAAATATAAAGACGAGAAATACAAAGTGGAGAAAATGGTGGTGTACGAATACGACGCCAAATATCGCGGCGAAGACGGCAAGAAGCCCAAACCCTACACCTATGTGGTAGTGAGCCAAGGAAAAGGCAACGCCAAGAAATACACCCGCATGGAGTTTGACAACACGGGTCGTTTCACTGGCCTGTTGGCTCAACCCCTCGATGAACGCGACGTTCAATAACGACAATTGCTCATAACACAAAAGCGAGGAATGCCCATCGACATTCCTCGCTTTCTTTTTTGTCTCTATGCAATGCCTAATCCTTGTTGAAGAAGCCTGCCTGAGTGCAGAATTCCTCAAGCGATTGGGATATGGCCAAATTGTCCTTCTTGGGATAACGGATATTGGTGAATATCTCGCAATAGTTTCGCGTCTTGTTCACCCGCACCATCTCTTGGTTGAAAGGGAACTCCTCACGAATGCGGTGGATGTCGTCAATTTCTGCGTCGCTATAGTTGTGGTAAGTCTCGTAGTGAACCGTGCCTTCCAACGGAAGACGCTCGCTTTGCTGGGGTTCCTCGTCGGGATAGCCCAACGAAAGGGTGACGACGGGCACCACGCCCTTCGGCAGTTCCAATAATTCGGCAATCGCCTTGGTGTTGTACATCACCGTTCCCAAATAGCAGAAACCCAAGCCCTCCGACTCGGCTGCCACACAGATGTTCTGTGCACACAACGAGGCGTCGACAGTTCCCGACATCAACCAAAGGAAGTTGCCATATGGCTCGTCGCATCCACGCAGACGACACCAGTGATGGTAACGGTTGACATCGACACAGATGGTCAGATAGGCGGCGCAGGTGGCTCCCTGTCCGAAGTGCAACTTGGAGAGAGCTTCGCGACGCTCCGCATCTTGTGTCACCACGACACTGTATATTTGCATGTTGCCTGTGTTCGACGCTCTCATGCCGCATTCGAGAATGCGATCCAACACCTGACGGTCGATGGGGCGGTCTTTGTATTTCCTCACACTTCTGTGGTTCATCAGCAGTTCTTCGGTATTCATATAACTGATTCTTATTTGATTATTAGATTCATAAATAAAAAAAACAGTTGCAAAGATAAGAATATTTGTATCTTTGCACGCATCTTTACAGAAAAAAAACGAATAACAAGTCATGCTAAGCGATGTACCTCAATGGGTTGCACTCTATACTTCTGCTCGAGCCGAGAAGAAAGTTTCGGCAAGACTGAACCAAATGGGCATTGAAACCTATATTCCCACGCAACGTCGACTGCACAAGTGGAGCGACCGAATGAAGTGGGTGGAAGTGCCGTTGCTGCCCTCCTATCTTTTTGCCCGCATCAACATACGACAAGAATCTATGGTACGCTATGTCGACGGGCTTGCTTGGTCTATCAAGTTCGACGGACATACCGCCACCATCCCCGACAGCGAGATGCAGGCAATGATGGACATGGTGAACAGTGACAAGGAGGTCTATGTGAAGAACATCAGCGAACTGCGTCAAGGCGTTCAGGTTCGTGTCATTGCCGGTTCTTTTGCTGGCCAAGAGGGCTATATCTACAAAGACAAAGAGAAAAAAGGCAAGGGCAAAGACCGTTTCGGTGTTAGCATCGATGTGTTGGGCAAAGTCTTTGTGGTCGACCTCGACGAGGATGTGCTGGAAGTGATAGAGACGAAGAAAGAAACGCCGAGAAAAAATTACAATATATGAACATTATTATTGCTGGCGATGGAGAGGTGGGGTTCTATCTGGCACGTTCCCTCACCGCCTTGGACTTCAACATCACTGTTGTCGACCCCCACTCGGCACTGCTGAAGAAACTGGAAAGCAATGCCGACCTGCTGACCATTGCAGGTGACTCTACCTCGCCCGAGGTGCTGAAAGAGGCCAACGTGGGAGACTGCGACCTCTTCCTTGCAGTGCTGCACGACGAGTCAATCAATTTGATTTCGTGTATGGTGGCCAAGAAACTAAAAGCACGGCGTACCGTTGCTCGTGTCGTCAATGCCGAATTCCTCAACGAGAAGAACAAGGAGATGTTCAAGCAACTGGGTGTCGACGAAATGGTCTGCCCCGAACGTATCGCAGCAAAAGAAATCACCAATCTGCTCAATAACAATGTCGCCACTGAATTCTTTGATTTCTCGGGCGGATTGCTGACGATGTATTTGGTGCGTCTCGAGCCCGAGTCGTTGGTGGTGGGCAAGTCGATGCGTGAACTTGCACGTTCGTACAGCAATTTCCATGTCCGTATTGTCTCTGTCCTTCGTCATTCACAGACTTTTATCCCTCATTCCGATTTTGTCTTCGAGCCTGGCGACTTTTGTTATATCATCAGCAAGTCGCACCAACAGGATGCCATTGCCAAGATGGTGGGCAAAACCGATGTGACGGTCAGAAGCGTAGCCATCGTGGGCGGTGGTCGTGTCGGCCGCAGTGCCGCCAAGGAACTGGGTAGCCATATGGACATCACATTGGTGGAGAGCGACATGGATCGCTGCCGCGATTTGACCTCACTGTTGGACAAACGCACCACCATCATCAACGGTGACGCCACCGACATCGACCTGATGACCGAAGAACGCATCTGGGAGAACGATGCCTTTGTCGCTGTCACCAACTCGACCGAGACCAACGTCCTCTCCTGTCTCCACGCCCGTCGACAGGGGGTGAAACGCACCATCGCACTGGTGGAGAACACGGGGTTCATCAATATCTCCCAAGACATCGGCATCGACACCATTATCAACAAGAAACTGATTACCGCCAGCTATATCGCCCGTTTCATCGTCAAAGGCGACG
The DNA here is from genome assembly GCA_905236405.1 of uncultured Bacteroidales bacterium. Taxonomy (GTDB): domain Bacteria; phylum Bacteroidota; class Bacteroidia; order Bacteroidales; family P3; genus Colimorpha. Next base: position 3,530 of record CAJOQB010000130.1, on the reverse strand, counting down.
CCGTCTCCAGCAAGTGGCTGAGCGGCACCAACGCCGAGCTGATAGAGTTTGTGGTGAAACCGCACAGCACCGCCACCCGCAAGCCCATCGGCGAGCTGGCATTGGCTTCCGATGCCACCATCGGAGGTGTCATCCGTGGCATAGAGACCATCCTTCCCACTCGCGAGACACAACTGCAAGCCGAAGACCGTGTCGTGGTCTTTGCGCTGCCCCATGTGATGAACAAGGTGTCGAAACTCTTTAATTGATGGCCGAAGTCAATCGACAATTGCCCAACCTGGTGCCCGTCATGAAGCACATTCGGGAGTTCAACTTCCGTCTGATTGCACGATTAGCGGGTATGCTGATGGTGGTGATGGCAGCCGCTATGGCGCTCCCCATCATCGCCTCCATCTATTATGGCGACGGCGAGCAATTCGATCTGTTGCTATCCGCCATCCTCATGATGGTCATTGGGCTTTTTGCACGAAACATCCTGGGACGTCGAGCCAGCTACGAGCTGCACGAAAAAGAGAGTTTTTGGATTGTCGCCGTCAGTTGGATTACCGTTCCTTTGGCAGGAGCCATCCCCTACCTGATGACGGGCACACTCAGCTCGTTCACCGATGCCGCCTTCGAATCGTTCTCCGGCTTCACCACCACAGGCTCGTCCGTGCTTGTCCGTCTCGACGATGTCTCCAAGGGGTTGATGGTATGGCGGTCGTTGACACAGTGGATTGGAGGATTGGGGCTGATTATGTTTGTCATCGCACTGCTTCGCAAACTCAACATCGGCTCCGCCTATCTCTACGATGCCGAGTTCAGCGGCACCGTCCAACGGAAGCTGCATCCCCGCCTCTCGACCAGCGTCACCTATATGTGGCTGGTCTATATTGGCACCACCGTAACACTCTTCCTTTTGTTGCTTCTCTCGGGAAACGACTTCCTCACCTCTTTCAACACCGCCCTAAGCGTAGTGTCGACAGGCGGATTCCAAATCAGCGACGCAGGCATCGAGGGAATGTCCAACCTGTCGTTGTGGTGGGTGACCTCCTTCATGTTTCTCAGCGGCATCAATATCGCCTTGCTTTTCCGACTGGTCACTGGCCACGGTCGTGACCTGTTCCGTAGCGAGGAGTTTCGACTCTATCTGTGGGTGTTTCTGACAGCTTTTGTGCTCTGCACCCTCGCCTTTGTCCTTCACGGCAATCCCGTCCTGCAGTCCATCAACTACAGCGCGTTCCACCTGGCCTCCACCGTGTCGACATGCGGTCTGACCGTCACGCCGCCTCTGCACTGGCCCTTGATGGCATCGGCAGTCACCTTTATTTTGATTATCATCGGAGCCATGTCGGGCTCGACAGGCGGAGGGTTGAAACTGAAACGGATTGTCTTGTTGATACGATATGTACGCAACTACTTCACCCGCATGATTCATCCCAACGTGGTCTTCACCGTGCGTATCGACAAAAACATCATCAGCGATGAATACATCAACAAGATTTTCGCCTTCGTTTTCATGTATTTCCTCTTTATCGTTGGAGGCTCTTTCATCCTGACCCTCTGCGACCTCACCATCCCGCAAGCTGTTTGCATGGCGGCAGCCAACATCAGCAATCTGGGACCCACGCCCATCTTGGGCGAGGTGGGGGCACATATCACCTATGCCGCCCTTCCTGCTGTCGCCAAATGGACGCTCATCCTGCTGATGCTTGTGGGACGAGTGGAGATTTTTGCCATCTTGGCCATTGTTTCACCTGCTTATTGGAGAAGATAATGTCATGACACGAGCCGACTATAATGCACTGTCGCGACCTTTGAGCATCCCCCTGATGGCCGAAGGAGCGTTGATGTTGCTCTGTCTGATACCCTCCGTCCATTTCCACGACGGCACCACCCTGCCCATCCTCCTCTCAGGTTTGTTCACACTTGCCGTCGGCTTCTTCATCTACCTCTCGTTGGCTCGCACCACGGCACGAAGCACCGACCGACGCATCCCCTACCTCATCGTCATCTCGGTGTGGGTGGTGCTCACCTTGTTCGGCATGTTGCCGTTCCTTGCCACAGGCACCGTCCATCGCCCTGTCGACGCCCTGTTCGAGTCGATGTCGGGACTCACCTCCACAGGTGCCACCGTCTTCCCCGAAGTGGAGCACCTGCCCGCCTCCATTCTGTTTTGGCGTAGCGTGTCGCAATGGGTTGGGGGCTTTGGTATCGTGCTCATGGTATTGGCCATCATTCCCTCGTTGGGCATCAACCGCTACAGCCTTTACACCGCCGAGGCATCGGGTGCCGACTATCAAGGCGCCACCGTCCCCGTCAACATCACTATTCGACGCACACTGACGGTCTACATCACCCTCACCTTGGTTTTCATCCTATTGCTGATGGGTAGCGGGATGCACTTCTGGGATGCCGTCAACCTCACCTTCACCAATATCTCGTCGGGCGGTTTCTCCATCCACAACGACAGCATCGCCTCATTGACCGACCAACAGCAATACATCCTGGCGTTGGCCATGTTTTTCAGCGGCATCAACATCAGCCTGCTGTACCAGTTGTTCACCTTCAAGTTCCGTCAACTGCGTCATCGTCTCGAACAGTTCTGCTTCTATCTGCTCCTGCTGCTCAGTTCCATCGCCTTTGTGGTGCTCTCGCTTCACTACCATTCCTGTTACGACTGGGAGACGGCCCTTCGGTTGGGCGTGGTGCAGACCTCCAGCGTCATCACCACCACAGGCTCCGTCGCCGCCGACACCACGTTGTGGTGGACACCCGTCACCTTCCTCTTCGTCATCCTATCGCTCATCGGCGGCATGGCAGGTTCTACCACGGGAGGGTTGAAAGCCATGCGTATCATCATCCTGCTTCGCAACGTCCGCAACAACCTTCGAAACCGTCTCCGTCCCCATGTCGTCAACCCCCTGCGACTCAACGGTCGACCCGTGGCACCCCAGATGGTCAACAACGTCATGGTCATCTTCTTCATCTACATCATCACCCTCTTCCTCGGCCTCTTGCTGTTGATGCTCTGCGGCGTCGACGCCCAGCAGTCCATCGGAGCCACCGCTGCCTGTCTCAGCGGCTATGGACCTGGATTGGGCGTCAGTGGCGGCTTCGGGGCCTATGCCGCCTTCCCCGCCTCAGCCAAATGGGTCTGCTCGCTGCTGATGCTAATGGGTCGATTAGAGTGCCTTACCGTACTGATAATCATCTTCCCAAGATTCTGGAAAAGATAGTATTTTTCTTATTTTTAAAAATCATTAATCCTTGTTATCAGTAACTTAATTTTGAAATTTGCTCAAACGGTCAAAAATTTCCTCGTTTGAGCAGTTTTCAACATTGAAAATTGCTCAAACTATTTTTTTTATTATCTATGCAGCAGTTTAACTTTTCTGTTTTGGACAGTTAACAATTCCGGGGCCTTTGGAGGGCACAGGCGGCTGTGTGATGCGACACAGCCGCCTCCGAGGGTTCCCACAGGCGGCTGTTTGACCTCCCGCAGCTATGCTGTAACCCCTCTCGCAGGCGCCTGTGGGAAGGGTCGCAGC
>CAJOQB010000129.1 GCA_905236405.1 uncultured Bacteroidales bacterium | reverse complement strand
TTTCGGTGTTTGTTTTCTTAAATATCTCATACTTTAACACATTTATTTTGTTCCTAAATGTGTCAACCTATTTCAGTATAAGACATAATTTTGGTTATTCATTCGTAGACCGCAATGCGATGGTTGTACTTTTGCATCGTCGTTTTGTGAGGGCAAAAGGCTATCGCTCTGACTTTCTAAGTCTGATGTAAGTCTGATATAAGTCTGACTTGACTCTGACCTGCAAAAATCGCCCCCCAAGACGACGAGCGTTCTTTGAAACGGATGACTATGGTAATAGCTGTGGGGATGCACTCGTCGGGCGGGGGGACGAAAGGATGCACCTCAAAGGCTATGGGTGTACGCTATCGGGGCTTCACCTTGACATAACGAAGGTCGAGGGCGTTCATGGCGTTGCTGCGGACGCCGGTGACGTCGGGATGGGTGAAGTGGAGTATCTGGTCGTAGTAGAGCACCACCACGGGGGCTTCTTGCATCACCAACGAATCCATCTGTCGATAGAGCCGTGCCCGCACCTCGGGGTCGGTCTCCCCTTTGGCACGCTGATAGAGACGGTCGAAACGGGCGTTGCTGAAATGGGTGTAGTTGGGGCCATTGGGGGCACGGTTGGGCGAGAAGAAGAGCGAGAGGTAGTTCTCAGCATCGGGATAGTCTGCAATCCAGCTGCCGCGGAACCAGCTGCTCTTTCCTTGTGCCATCTGCTCCCTGAGGGCAGCGGGGGGATTGACATCAATCTTGACATCGATATGAATCAGTGCCAGTTGCTGTTGTATGTAGCGACACAGGTCGAGGTAGCTGCTGGTGGTGGCCAGCTGGATGGGGGGCAGCCCTTTTCCGTCGGGATAGCCCGCTTCGGCCAACAGCTGCTGCGCTTTGGCAGGATTGTATTCAAATCCGTAACGCACCGTCGTGTCGGTGCCGGGCAACCCCAAGGGGATGAAGCCGTAGACGCCGGGGGTGCCGATGCCGTTGCGGAGGTATTTCATCATCTTGCGGCGGTCGAAACCGTAGTTGATGGCTTGTCGCACACGACGGTCGAGCAACGGGCTTTGGGGACCGTCCATCAGGAAGCCCAGATACTCGGTGTTGAGGAACGGCTGGCTCTCCATCACGATACGTCCTTGATACTTGGGTTTGAGTTGTCCCGTGCGGGTCAAGATTTCGTCCTTGTAGCTTGCGTCAAGCGAGTTCATGAAATCAATGTTCCCTTTGACAAATTCGAGAAACACAGTTTGCTTGTCGACGATGAAGGTCACCGCCACAGCATCGAGATAGGGCAACGGGTGTCCAAGGCTGTCGCTCTCGAAATAGTGGGGGTTGCGACGCAACACCAACTTGACCCCCTCTTTCCACAGCTGCATCTGGAAGGGGCCTGTGCCCACAGGGTGACGGCGGAAGTCGGTGCCGTAGTGCTGCACCACCTCGCGAGGGACAACGCTGCAATAGGGCATGCTGAGCAGCGAGAGGAACGGGGCGAACGGCTGCCGCAGGCGGATGGTAAAAGTGCTGTCGTCGGGAGCGGCAAAACCGTTGCTGTCCACCTCGTTGAATATCCAGCGACCAGGCGACGCCACATCGGGGTCGAGGATGCGATTCAGCGAATAGACAAAGTCGGAAGCCACCACACGACGGGTGGAGTCGGGGGTCTTGAACAGCGGCGAACGGTGGAAGGTAACATCGTTGCGGAGATGGAAGGTGTAGCACTTGCCGTCGGGGCTCACCTCCCAACTGTGGGCGATGGCGGGTTGCACCTCCAACTGCTCGTCCAACCGCACCAACCCGTTGAAGAGCTGCGATGTCGCCCAAGTCAACGCCTGGTCCTTGGCAAAGGCGGGGTCGAGGGTGGCAATGCCCGCCACCTCGTTATAGCGAAATATCATTTTGCCTTTGGCGGGGTCGCCTCGATGGCACGAAGCCAGCAACAGAACTGTCGCCACAAAGTAGAGAGAGAGACGTGATTTCATATCCTGTAGTTTGCTTGTTTTTCATACCTTTATCAGTTTCTTCACCACACGACGAGCCTCGCGGATGGTTTCCTCCTCGCCCGGCACCTGACGGTTTTGCATGATGATCTTTCCATCAACAATCATCGTGTCGACCACATCGCCGTGAGCAGCGTATATCAAGTTGCACACACTTTGGCTGCAAGGGACAAACGGAATACTGTCGAGGTTCACCAACATCAAATCAGCCAAACATCCGGGGGCAACAACACCTCCGTTGAGTCCTACGGCACGATAGCCGCCCAAAGAGGCAACACGCAGCGTCTCGTCGGCAGGGAGCGACGTGGGATCCAAACGCCAGCCTTTCTGGAGCAGCGACATGAACTTCATCGCCTCAATCATGTCCAGATTGTCGCTCGACGAACAACCGTCGGTGCCCAAGGCCACGTTGACTCCAGCGTCACGTAATTCGTTATACTTAAAAGCATATCCCGATCCCAACTTGAGGTTGGAGCAGGGATTGTGCACCACTGTTGAACGGGCATCGCCAAGCATACGTATCTCGTCGTCGTCGAGCCACACCCCATGTGCCACAACGAGGTTGTCGCCCAACACACCGTTTTGCTGTAACCACCGAACAGGGGTGGCTCCGTTTTGGTCAAGCGAGTTGCGGCACTCGGTTTGCGTTTCGGCAGCATGGATATGGTAGCGCATCCCGTGCTCACGGGCGAAGTCGGCAATCCACCGCAGCGTGGGTCCCGAGACGGTGTACACCGCATGAGGCGCCACCGCCCACTGCACCAACGACGATGAAGGCCATTCGGCGACAAAACGGGCATAGTCCTCAAAGTCGTGTTTCAACTGCTCGGCTTTGGCGGGATCGAAATGGTCGAAACAGGTGAAGCCCAACATGGCCCGCATCCCCAACTCGTCGACCGCACGTGCCGTCTCCTCGTGGAAGAAATACATATCGTTGAAACAGGCGGTGCCGCTCTTGATCATCTCGATGCAAGCCAGACGCGAACCCCAATAGACAATCTCGGGGTCGAGATTGGCCTCGTTGGGCCAAATCTTCTCATTGAGCCATCGTTCCAACGGCAGGTCGACACCATAGCTTCGGAAGAGCGTCATGGCACTGTGGGTGTGTGCATTGACCAACGGCGGGAATGCCGCCATGTGTTCACCTTCTATATACGTGGTGTCGGCATCGACAACAGGGCTTTCCTTTGTTGGCTCGACACTGGAGATGAGGTTGCCCTCGATGCTGATGTCAACCCGCTGGTCGTCCAGCAATACGTTGTGGATAAAAATCTTCATGACTTGACGTTTGAATCTTTGGACAAAAAATAAAGTTCGCCCTCCTGGTGGTCGAGTCGCCAGCCCAAGAGGCCCAATGCCTCGACAGCCTCGTCGACCGTCTCGCAGAAACGGCCGTCGACAGTCTTGATGTCATATAGCGGTTCCATCGAGTCGTCGGTGACGCTCACCCATTCAAATGCCTCGTCGTCCTCGAACAACTTGATGCAGACAATGTCGTATTGGTCAATATTCATCGTTCTTTTCTATCTTGAATGCCACCATAACGAAAAAGTTGGGTTGATAGTATTCTCCACCCGTGTCACTCGTCGCAATATTATTACCACTTTGTCGTTACCAAGCACAAAACGCAACAACAAATGAGTCAAAAAACAACCATGCTTCGTGTCAACGACCCCGACGGTAGCTATACGATAGCCTATTTCTTTGACCACGATGGCAACCCTTGCGACAAGAGCGAGGCAGCCATCGTGGAACTCTGTGCCTTCAACAAAGAGGGTCAAATGATTAAGAAAACAAAAATGAAGAAACAATGAAACAAATTCTCTCCATCCTGACAGTCGTGCTGCTGTTGGGTGGGAACCTCTTCGCACAAAACACCGAAAAGAAAATGAGTTACAAAGATTCCAAATCGTTGGTAGCCTATTTCTCGGCCACAGGCACCACCCGCAAGGCTGCCCAAATGGTGGCGCAAGTCTCGGGCAGCGACCTTTTCGAGATTGTCCCCCTGCAGCCCTACACCGACGCCGACCTCGACTGGACGAACAAACAGAGCCGCAGCTCCATCGAGATGAGCGACAAGAAGAGCCGCCCCGAAGTGGCATCGAAAGTGGCAAACATGGAGCAGTACGATATCATTTACATCGGCTTCCCCATCTGGTGGGGCATCGCGCCAACCATCGTCAACACCTTCCTCGAAGAGTACGACCTCGAAGGGAAGACCATTGTCCCCTTTTTCACGTCAGGTGGCAGCGGGGCCGGTCGCACCATCGACTATCTGAAGCCATCGGCACCCAAAGCCAATTTCAAGGAGCCACACCTCTTGAGCTATGTCGACGAGCAAGCCGTCCGCGAGTGGTTGGAAAGAATTTTTTTAAAATTATAGTTAACATATAAAAAAAGTGTTTATCTTTGTTTCCTCTTAAGACAAAGCACAATATTTGTATCAATTTAAATATAAACGTTTTAAAATCAAATACAATTCAAAATGAAAGCTTATAATTTCAATGCAGGTCCCTGCCCCCTGCCTAAAGAGGTCATTGAATCGACCATCAATGCTATCCGCAATTTCGACAACACCGGTATCGGTTTGATGGAAATCTCGCACCGTACTCCCGGTTGGGAACGTTGCATGGCTGAAACCCGCCAACTGTGGCGCGACCTCCTCAACATCCCCGACACCTACGAAGTTCTCTTCCTTGGTGGTGGTGCCAGCACCCAGTTCTTCACCATCCCCGCCAACTTCCTGAACAAGAAAGCTGCTTATCTGCAGACTGGCGTTTGGGCAAAGAAAGCCGCCAAGGAGGCCAAACTGTTCGGCGAGGTTGACATCGTCGCTTCCTCCGAAGACAAGACCTACAGCTACATTCCCAAGAACTACACTATCCCCACCGATGCCGACTACTTCCACATCACTACCAACAACACCATCTATGGTACCGAAATCAAATACGATATCGAGAATTGCCCCACCATGTTGGTTGCCGATATGAGCTCCGACATTATGAGCCGTCCCGTTGATGTGACCAAATACGGTCTCATCTATGGCGGCGCCCAGAAGAACGTCGGCCCTGCCGGTGTCACTTTCGTCATTGTGCGCAAAGACATCCTTGGCAAGATTACCGACCGCCAGTACATGAACCCCCTGCCCACCATGGTCGACTACCGCACTCACGCCGCCGAAGAGGCCAAGAACATCTCCATGTTCAACACTCCCCCGGTGCTCCCCATCTTCGTCATGCACGAAACCCTCACGTGGCTTAAGAACACCATCGGTGGCGTTGCCGAGATGAACAAGATCAACAACAAGAAGAGCACCATGCTCTATGAAGAGATTGACCGCAACACCATGTTCCGCGGCACAGTCGAGTGCAAAGAGGACCGCTCCATCATGAACCACTGCTGGGTTATGGCCGAAGGCCGCGAGAACCTGCAGGACGCTTTCATGGCCTTTGCCAAAGAGCGTGGTAT
>CAJOQB010000128.1 GCA_905236405.1 uncultured Bacteroidales bacterium | reverse complement strand
GCCAGTTTCATGCGACGGGCCACCTGGGCGTCGAAGCCGATGCCGGCGATGCTGACATAGTAGGTGTCGTTGAGTTGCACGGTGTCGATGGGTGCCACGTAGAAGTCGTTGACCAGCTTGATGGCCAAGGCCGGCGTGAGGGGTATCTTGAGATTGCGAGCCAAGCCGTTGCCGCTGCCGCAGGGGATGATGCCCATTGTGATGCCGCTGTTGGCAGTGCCGTTGGCAGTGCCGCTGCCGACGATGCCGTTGACGACGTCGTTGACGCTGCCGTCGCCACCGACAGCGACGATGGCGTCAAAGCCGCCTTCTTCGACGGCCTCGCGTGCCAGCTGTGTGCCGTGGTGGATGCGTTCGGTATAGCGCACCTCGTAGTCGAATCGGTCGAGGTTGAGGTTGCGTTCGATGAGGGTCTCGATGCGGCGTTGACGTCCGACACCGGAGATGGGGTTGACTATAAAAAGGATTCTTTTTTTCATTTCACAGTGAGTTGGTTGTCGTTCATCCGCTGGTTGTACTGCTCGACGAGCGACAGGAGCAGCCGCACATCGTCGGGCCGTCCAGTGATGTGGCGTTCGCGTGGATGGGAGGTGTTGCTGCACATGAGGGTGGCCGTGCGGTCGCCTCGGTTGAGGATGTAGTAGCCGTTGCCATAGACAATCTGCCATCCTTCGTGGTGCTGGAAGAGGCTGTTGCCAAAGCAGACCGTCGTCTCGTCGAGTCCCAGATAGTCGACGATGGTGGGCAGGATGTCGGTCTGCTGGACGATGGTGTTGCTGTGGGTGCCTCGTGCCTGCTCGCCAGGCAAGTAGAACATCATGGGGATGCAGTAGGAGCCGTCGAGGCCGGTGTAGTCGCGAGTGACGACGCAGCCGGGATGGTCGCCCATGATGATGAAGAGGGTACGTTCGAACCATGGCTGCTTCGATGCGGCGGCAAAGAAACTTTGCAAGGCTCGGTCGCTATAGTTCACCACCTGCAGCAAGGGTTTGGGTCCTTTCTTCAGACGGCCTTTGTATGGATCGGGAACGGTATAGGGATGGTGCGACGAGATGGTGAACTCGCCTACAAAGAAAGGCTCCGGCATCTGGTTGATTTCGTCCAGCATGAACTTCAGCCAAGGCTCGTCGAAGACGCCCCATGCTCCATCGAAGTCGACGTCCTCTCCAAAACGTTCGTCGTACTGGTCTTTACCGACATAACGGTCGAAGCCGATGTTGTAACAGAAGGTATCGAAACACATCACTCCGTTGTAGGAACCGTGGAAGAAGGCGGTAGAGTAGCCATAGCGTTTCAGAATGGACGGCAACGAGGTGTAGTCGTTGTAGAGATAGCGGCTGGTGAGGAGAGGACACTCCATCAGGGTGGGAACACCTGCCATGACGGCAGGGATGGACTCGATGGATTTCTTGCCGTTGGAACGGCCATTGTAGAGATGGCTGTGGCGTGCCAAGCTGTCGAGGAACGGTGTGTACGACTCGCCGTTTTTGTTATAACATCCCATGAACTCCTGCGAGAAACTCTCGAGCAGTATCACCACCACGTTGCTGTAGCGAATGGTGTCGCCGCTGTTGGTGCTGTCGCTGACCAGCATCCGACCGCCACCCACAGCCCACATCGGATGGGATTGGGGACGGCATTGGGTTGCGGAGGCATGAACCACAGGCGAGAACGCTTTGGAATCGAAGTCCTCGAACTGGTAGTCGACAAAGGAGGGATAGAGGGCGGTATAGAAGATGTTGTATGCCGAGTTGGTCACCAACGGGGTGTTCTGCACTTGACAGTAGCGGTTGGAGATGCTACGTTCCATGAGGAGCCGCGGCTGGAAACCGCCCACCGTGGCCAACGCCACGAGGAACATACCGACAACGAAGGGCAGCCACCCTCCCTTGTCGTTCTTCCGCTTGGGACGAGCCAAGTTGTTGCGACGGCAGGTGAAGAGAAGGAAGAGGAAGAGTGCCAGTCCTGCCAGCACGTCATACCAGTAGCCCAACAGGAACTTGGGGCCCAAGGTGCCCATGTTGCCGCCGATGGTGAGGTATTGGAATATCTCGGAGCTGAGACGGCGATAGGTGAAGGAGTAATAGGCGGCATCGGTCAAGGTGGCAGCCAAGACAAAGGCAGTCATAACCCAATAAATCGTCTCGGCCAGCACTCGGTAGGGTCCACCGAAACGCCCTTTGACAGGCAGAAGCATCATCAACCAATAGGGCAGCAACGCCAATGCCACGGTGGCCACACCGAAACGGATGTTGCCCCAAAGGATGCCCATCCATTCTGCAAAGCTGTCTACCGAGAAAAGCAGTCGGTTGCTCAAGGCAAACACCACCTGTGCCAGCAGCAACGCCGCCAGCGTGGCGAGGAACCTCAGCAAGAGGAAAAGATAGATGTTGTGTTCGTTTTTCTGTTTCACTTCTATAAAGCCAATTAGTTCAAATTAGTTATAGGTTACTTAGGATGATAGCCCGAAGCATCGAGAATCTTCTGGCTGTTAGATTCTTCCATCAGCTCAGCAAGCGACACCTTGCTCTTCTGCATGTACTGCCGCACAATCTGCCAGCCGATGTACTGGGCGGTGCGGGGTGCCGAATTGCGGAAGGCGTTAGTCTTGGGTGCCTCGTCGATGAAGTTGTTGAAATGGTTCAGGTCCTTGTCGAAGAGCATCTTGTTCTGCACGAAATAGGCCCATACGTTGGCTTCGTTTTCCTTCATCCACTCCATCTGCTCGATAGTGTAGCGAATCTTGAGGCTGTCGGCCTTGCGAGGCATCACCTGGTCGAGGAAATAGAGGGTCTTGCCTTCGGCAATCATATAGTCGAGCATCGTGGGCTCTTTCTCGGGGAAGGCTGCCAAGTTGCGACCGACGGCGGCCATGCAGTCGGTGGCCAAATAGGCGCTGTCGCACAGCCGAACGATGTACATGGGGGTGCCGATGTAGCCATACTTCTCGAAACAGGGAAGGACATACTGGTCGATGGCGATGAGCAGAGTGCTGCCGTCGGCGGCCACACGGAAGTCGTAGTCGAACATGGCACTGACAAAGGTGATGTAGCGTTGATAGTCGAGCTCGATGCCCGCTTTCTCGGCTCGTTTCATCGCCTCGGTCAACTCGGCTTCGAGCCAATAGAGGTTGGCGAAACGGGCTTGTACACTGTCGTATATCTCTCGAACCGACTCGTCCTGTGCGAAACCGACCATCTGCGACATCAGCTGTGCATCGCCAGGATTGACGTTGAGCAACTGGCAGGCATAGTCGGAATAATGTTGTTGCAAAACCTGCTGCAACTGCTCGGCAGGAGTGTCGAAAATGAGCTTCTCGAGCCGGAAAAGCGAAATATTGTCCTTGTCGTGCTGCTGGTTCGACGCCCCTTTACGATGACATCCAACAAGACAGAACGATATGATTGTCAAAAGAGTGACAATCCCTAATGTATATCTTTTCATATCCATAGAGTCCATACAAACGGTTTTGCAAAAGTACACATTTTATTTGGTATACATATAAATAAAAAGTGCCCCAAGTCCATCACGGATTTGAGACACTGCCATTAAAACAATAGACGGATTAATAATTCAAATCTTTTTTCTTGTCGGTTCCCAACGAAGCGCCGATGAACTGGCGGTTCAGGCGGGCGATGTTGACACGCTTGATTTGCTTGGGACACTCGGCTTCGCAGGCATAGGTGTTGGAGCAGGCGCCGAAGCCCAGCTCGTCCATCTTGTGAATCATGTTCTTGACACGTTCCTTGGCCTCGGGCTTGCCTTGAGGCAGGAGGGCAAGATGGCTGACCTTGGCACTGACAAAGAGCATGGCCGATGCTTTCTTGCAGGCGGCCACGCAGGCGCCGCAACCGATACACTCGGCAGCGTCCATGGCGGCGTCGGCGGTATGCTTGGGGATGAGGATGCTGTTGGCATCGGGCACTCCGCCGGTGGTGGTGCTGATGTAGCCGCCGGCTTGGATAATCTTGTCGAAAGCGGTGCGGTCGACCACGAGGTCCTTGATGACGGGGAAGGCCTTGGAACGCCAAGGCTCAATCCATATCTCGTCGCCGTCGTTGAACTTGCGCATGTGGAGTTGGCAGGTGGTGACACCATCGTCGTTGCCGTGAGGACGACCGTTGATATAAAGACCGCACATGCCGCAGATGCCTTCGCGACAGTCGTTGTCGAAGCAGACGGGATGTGCAATGTTGTCGTTGATAAGTTGTTCGTTGAGGATGTCGAGCATCTCAAGGAAGGAGCACTCAGCCGAGATATTGTCGAGCTGGTAGGTCTCGAAACGACCTTGAGCCTGGGCGTTCTCCTGACGCCATATATGTAAAGTGAATTTCATTTCCTAAGTGCTTTAATGATTACTTGTAATTACGTTTTTGAATCTTGATGTACTCATACTTGAGTTCTTCCTTGTGCAGCTCTTCGGGTTGCTGGAAGCCTTTGTACTCCCAAGCACCGACATACATGAAGTTCTCGTCGTCGCGGAGGGTCTCGCCATCCTCGGTCTGATGTTCTTCACGGAAGTGGCCGCCGCACGACTCTTCACGATGGAGGGCATCGGTGGCGATGAGACGAGCCAGCTCGAAGTAATCGGCTAAACGCAGCGCCTTCTCGAGCTCGGTGTTCATCTCGTCGTTGGTGCCGGTGACCTTGACATCTTTCCAGAACTCGTCTTCCAACTCCTGGATAAGGCGGATGCCTTTCTCGAGACCATCCTTGTTGCGACCCATGCCGACATACTCCCACATGACCTTGCCCAGTTCCTTGTGGAAATGGTCGACGGTCTTGGTGCCTTTGATGGCGAAGAGACGGGCGATGCGCTCTCTGACATCCTGCTCGGCTTTTTCAAATTCGGGCGTCTGGTCGGAGATCTTGCCGACATAAATCTGGTCGGCCAGATAGTTCTGAAGAGTGTAGGGCAACACGAAGTAACCATCGGAGAGACCTTGCATCAGAGCCGATGCACCGAGACGGTTGGCACCGTGGTCGCTGAAGTTGGCCTCGCCAGCGGCGAACAGACCAGTGATGTTGGTTTGCAGCTCGTAGTCGACCCAAAGACCACCCATGGTGTAGTGGACAGCGGGATAAATCATCATCGGCGTGGTATAGGGATCTTCGTCGACAATCTTCTGATACATCTGGAAGAGGTTGCCATAACGCTGTTTGACAACATCTTTGCCCAGACGACGGATAGCCTCGCCGAAATCCAGGAATACGGCCAGACCCGTGGGGCCTACGCCGTAGCCGGCATCGCAGCGCTCTTTGGCAGCACGCGAAGCCACGTCGCGAGGTACCAGGTTGCCGAAGGCGGGATAGCGGCGCTCGAGGTAGTAGTCGCGGTCTTCTTCGGCGATGTCGAGGGCGGTCTTCTCACCGCGGCGGATGGCCTCAGCGTCCTCTTTCTTTTTG
>CAJOQB010000127.1 GCA_905236405.1 uncultured Bacteroidales bacterium | reverse complement strand
CTCCTTGCCCACGTTGTCGGTATGTCCTCCCAACTCCACACGAAGGGTGGGGTTTTGCTGCAACAGGACGGCCACGGCATCGAGCTCGGCTTTCGACTCGTCGAGGAGCGTGTGTTGTCCGGTGGCGAAGAAGACGTTGCGTAGCGTCACCCGTTGGCCTACGGCAATGGGGGAGAGGGCGATGTCGTTGACAAAATAGCCGTCGGTGGGTGTCTGGTCGTGCAGGTTGTAGTTGTCGGAGAAGAAGAGGTAGTTGTTGGCCGAGACATGGAAGGCATAGGTGCCTCCCTCGGGCAGGCTCACCAAATAGCTGCCGTCGGTGGCGTCGCTGTTGGTGGAGGCCACCTGTCGTCCGGTGGCGAGGTCTATCACCTGGATGCCGGCCCGCAGGGGTCGGTGGCTTTGGGCATCGGTGACGGAGCCACGGACGTAGTCGACGGCGGTGGCTTGGACGGCGGTGGGCAATAGGAATGTATAGAGATCCTGCTTCCCGTAGCCTCCGCTGCGGTCGCTCGAGAAGAGAGCACTGTGTCCGTCGCGGGCCACCAACAGGTTCGACTCGTCGCCGGCGGTGTTGATGGGGTAGCCCAAGTTGACTGGCTCGCTCCAGCTGCCGTCGTCGTTCAGGGTGCTGCGGAACAAGTCCATGCCACCCATGCCGGTGTGGCCGTTGCTGCTGAAATAGAGGGTGCGACCGTCAAAATGGATGAAGGGGCTCATCTCGTCGCCACTGGTGTTGATGGCAGGTCCCAGGTTCTCGGGCACGCTCCACCCTTTGCCGTCGACGAAGACAGTCTTCCAGAGGTCCATGCCGCCGTAGCCTCCTTTGCGGTTGCTGACAAAGAAGAGGGTGCGTCCGTCGATGCTGAACGAGGGCTGCGACTCCCATGCGGCGGTGTTGACAGGGGCGCCCATGTTGCGAGGCTTGCTCCACTGGTCGCCTTTGCGGCTGCACATATAGAGGTCGCAACGTCCGGCGCCGTCGGGTCGGCCACAGGCGGTGAAGAACATCAGGCGTCCGTCTTGCGAGAGGCATTGTGCTCCTTCGTTGTCGTTGCTGTTCACCGGCTCCTCCATCCTTCGGGCGACGCTCCATTGGCCGTCGGCATAGTGGCTGATATAGAAGTCCTCCTCTTCGCTCAACCCGTTGGCGGTGGTGGGTCGGCGTGGGACGCGACGGGTGAAGACCAAGGTGCTGCCGTCGACGGTGAGCGACGGCAGATACTCGTCGTCGGCACTGTTGATGGCGGGTCCCATGTTTTGTGGCTCGAAAGGCACGGGGTGTTGCAGGGCCGACTGGCGGAATCGGGCGGTGCGGATGCCTTGTCGGGCGGCATCATGGCGGTCGGGGTTCTTCTTGTCGAGGCTGAGAAACTGGTTGTAGTGTTCGATGGCTTGGTCGTTGTCGCCCTCGGCGAGGGCCAGATTGCCCAACTGGAGCCAGGCTTGGGTGAAGAAGGTGGGATGATGCTTCACCACGGCGGCATAGTACTGTCGGGCGAGGTCGTGGCGTCCTTGGTCGTACCACCATTCGGCCAGCATCAGGTTGGCTTCGGCAAACTGGGGGTCGGCGGCGACGGCCTGCTCGAAGAAGGCGACGGCATCGGCGGCGTTGCCTTGGTAGAGTGTCCGCTGTCCTTTCTCGAACAGTTTGACAGCCTTGTTGTTGGTCGAGGTGTAGTTCTGTGCCGACAACGACAGGGTGCCGAGCGAGAGAACGATGACGATGAGGGTGATCCATTTCTTCATACACGGCATAACGACGACCAAGGCTCTTTTAGTATGTTTGTGCTGGGGATGCAACATTTTTCCCGTTATTGCGTTACCTCGTAAAACGTCTGTCCGATGAAACGTCTGCTTTTGATTGCGTTGCTGTGTCTCCCCGTGGTTGTGTGGGCACAGCAGTTTGTGGTGGCCAACGAGGGGCAACCCATCTATTACCGTGTGCTCGACAAGAACAATGTGGCGGTGTGTGGCCCTTTGAGCAACTACGCCGTCGGCTACAAGGGTGCGGTCACCATTCCGTCGGAGGTTCGCTATCGTCGCCATCGTTACCAGGTGACGACGGTCGCCGCCGAAGCTTTTGCCGGCTGTACCGAGGTGGTGTCGGTGTCGCTGCCGGCCACCATGCGGGTGGTGGAATACCATGCTTTCCAAGGCTGTAGTCGGTTGCAGTCGATGTCGTTGCCTGTGGCCACGGAACGGATAGAGGAGGGGGCTTTCGCTCGGTGCGAGTCGCTGCAGCAGGTGGTGATACCCAACGGTGACTGCGAGGTGCATCGCGATGCTTTCATCGGTTGCGGCGAGGCGTTGCAGATGGAGTGCCCTGTGCAAAGCACCCCCGACACCATGGGCCTCTACTGGCAAGAATACTACAAGGCTTCATGCTATCGGCAATGTGCCGACTATGTGCTGCAGGTCAAAGAGGCGCGTGACGCGGAGAAGGCAAGGATGGCTGGCGACTTCCGCAAGGAGATACGTCAGATGATGGAGAAGGAGCAGCAGAAATGGGAGGAGAAACACGGGCAGCTGCCGCAGGACCGTCCGCAGCTGGGTCCTCCGGCCAAACGTACCACTCCATTGGGCAACAAAGGAGACTAATCATTTTTTTGTGAGAACTGCGCCACAATCTTTCGGTTGCGGTCGCGGAAGTCTTTGTGCAAGGTAGCCGAGAAGCCCATGGACAACAGCAGTTGTCGGGTCTCTTCGGCAAGGGTCTCGTGTGTCTCGAGCACCAGCCATCCGTGGCGTTCCAGTCGACTGACAGCCAACTGTCCGATGGCTTGGTAGAAACAGAGGGGGTCGTCGTCGGGGACGAAGAGGGCCATGTGCGGCTCATGTGCCGTCACGTTCTTGTCCATGCTGGCCGACTCGGACAGGGGGATGTAGGGCGGGTTGCTGACGATAAGGTCGTAACGCTCCAACGGAAGGGTGGGAGAGAGGAGGTCGTCCTGAAAGAAACGGATGGCGACATGGTTAGCCTCGGCATTCTCCTGGGCTTTTTGCAATGCCTCGGAGGAGAGGTCGATGGCGGTGACGTCGGCTTGCGGAAAGGCTTTGGCCAACGCGATGGCGATGCAACCGCTGCCGGTGCAGAGGTCGAGGATGGTGTGTGGCGGGGTGGCTTGCAGCTGTTGGATGGTCTGCAACACCATCTCTTCGGTCTCGGGTCGCGGAATCAGCACCGAGGGGTCGACGCCGATTTTGCAGTCGCAGAACCAGGTGTATCCCACGATGTGCTGGATGGGTCGGTCGTGCAGCAAGTCCTCCACGGCCCAGTGGAAACGGAGCAGGTCCGATTGGTTGATGGTGTCGTCGCGATGCAGCAGCCGCTGCGTGGTGTCCCATCCCAAAAAGCCTTCGAAGAGCAAGGCCATCATCGACAGAGCCTCGCCCTCGGGATAGTGTGACGACAGTTCGCTGCGGAGGCAGCGTTCGATGTCGCGGACTTTGTTGGAGGGAAAACGCAGACGGGTGGTGTTCATGACTCAGTGTTTGCGGTTGAAGTCGGCAGGTATCTCGCCCCACAACTCGGTGTCCCACTTGCGTATCTCGGTGGTGTAGGTGTTGTTGTGGAGCCACGCTTCGGCACGACGGATGATGCTGTAGAGTTGGTCTGTCTGCTCGTTGTAGGGCAGCTTGGTGCGGCATTCTTTTGCCCGAACCCAGTTGATGGCGTTCACCGAGTCGGAGTAGACCACCATGTCGAGCCGGTTCTTCTTCAGGTAGGCCAACGCATGGACGATGGCTAAGAACTCGCCGATGTTGTTGGTGCCGCAGGGCGATTTGAAGTGAAACAGTTGGGTGCGGGTTGCTACATAGACCCCTTGATACTCCATCACACCCGGGTTGCCGCTGCAGGCAGCGTCGACCGCCAGTGCGTTCATCTCGGGCAACGGGGCAGAGGGGTCGGCATCGGGCTTCACCACGGTCATCCCCGAGGGGTCGACCGAGAGCAGGACGTTGTCTTTCTGGGTGCTGCTCAGATGGGAGGACATCTCCGGTCCCAAGCGGAACGCCTCCTGTGCCACGTCGAGACTCTCGTACGATTTGTATTGTGCGCCGTTCACCCCGTTGACCTGAAGGCTGCAATCCTCCCAGTTGTCGTAGATGCCGGGTTGCTTGCCTGCCCATACCACGTAGTATTTCTGCTTCTTTTTGCCCATGGTTGTAGGAGAATAAAAAAAGCGGTCGCGATTGTGCGACCGCTTCGTATCACATTAATTCTGTATAAACCATCCTTGGTTAGGCACCCAGTTCGAGACGCTTGAAGCCAGTGCACTTCAGCTCTTTGTCGGTACGGGCGATGAAGTCCTTCACCGACACTTTGCTTTCCATGATGTACTCCTGGTTCATCAGGGTGTTCTCTTGGAAGAACTTGTTCAGACGACCCTTGGCGATGTTCTGGATCATACCCTCGTTGAGGTTCTGAGCCTTCTCTTCGGCCACCTTCACCTTGATTTCGCGAGCCTGAGCAGCCTGCTCCTCGGTCAGCCAACCTTTGGCAGTGTTGGAGCTGATGTGCTCGTCGGTGTCGACGTGTGCGGGGTTGATGCCAGCCTTCTTGAGGGCGGCCTCGACAGCCTTGTGAATCTGTTCTTCTTTGGTCTTCTCGACAGCGACGCTGAGCTCGTTGTCGATGATGTTCTGAGGCACGGAGCTCTCGTCAAGCGCCACAGGACGCATGGCGACGACCTGCATGGCGACATTGTGACCCACCTCGTCGAAGCCTTCCTTCGACATGCCCACGATGGAAGCCATACGGTTACCCGGGTGGATGTAGGCGTAGACCTTGGCGGCGTCGACAACCTCGAAGTGAGCCAGCTCAATCTTCTCACCGATTTTACCAATCTGGTCGGTAATCAGGTCGCGGACGGCACGGCCATCGAGCTGCATGTCCAGCACCTCGTCCTTGGTCTGGAGGTTCTTCTCCATGGCGTTGTCGATAATCGACTGGGCGAAAGCGATGAAGTCTGCATTGGTGGCCACGAAGTCGGTCTCGCAGCTGAGCATGATGAGGGCACCATGACCGCCGTTGGCTTTGGCGAGGACAACACCTTCGTTGGCGTCGCGGTCGGCACGTTTGGCAGCCATTTTCTGGCCTTTCTGACGGAGGAAGTCGATGGCTTTGTCGAAGTCGCCGTCGCACTCTACAAGGGCTTTCTTGCAGTCCATCATGCCTACGCCGGTCAGTTGGCGCAATTTGTTAACATCAGAAGCGGTTATATTTGCCATAATCTTTATTCCTTAAAATGATGATGAAATGTTATTTTTCTTCCTCTTTCTTGGGGGCGTTGCGGCGAGGACGGCGAGTGCGCTCTTCGCGACGCTCGGGAGCCTCTTCGGCAGCGGCGGTGTCGGCACCTTCAGCCTCTTCGGCAGCGGCATCCTTGTCGAGCATACGCTCGTTCAGACCTTCCTGGATGGCCTCGACCATGTATTTCAGGATGGCAGCGATCGATTTCGATGCATCGTCGTTGGCGGGGATGGGGAAGTCGATGAGTTCGGGGTTGGTGTTGGTGTCAACGATAGCGAAAGTGGGGATGTTCAGGCGACGAGCCTCGGCGACGGCAATGTGCTCTTTGTTGATGTCGACGATGAACAGTGCGCTGGGCAGACGGGTAAGATCGGCAATACTACCCAGGTTCTTGTCCAGTTTGGCACGCTCACGCTGAATCTGCAGACGCTCACGCTTGGAGATATTGTTGAATTCTTTGTCCTTCATCATGGCGTCGAGGGAGTTCATCTTCTTCACAGCCTTGCGGATAGTGGTGAAGTTGGTGAGCATACCGCCCGGCCAACGCTCGGTCACGAAAGGCATGTCAACAGGTTTAACCATGTCGGCGACAACCTCTTTGGCCTGTTTCTTGGTGGCGACGAAAAGGACTTTTTTGCCCGATTTGGCGATTTGCTTCAGAGCGGCGGCAGCCTCGTCGGCTTTGGCGATGGTCTTCTGCAAATCGATAACGTGGATACCGTTGTGCTCCTTGAAGATATAGGGAGCCATTTTGGGATTCCATTTTCTTTTCAGGTGTCCGAAGTGACAACCTGCATCCAGTAATTCTTCGAATTTAAGTTCTGTCATGTTTCTTTTTGTATGTTTACATTCCTTAAATAACCAATTGCAAAGTAGTTCTTGCTGACTGAAGTCTCTGCAATTTGGATACTAAACAATAATTTATTCTGCTTGTCAAGCTCGCAAAAGACTAACGTTTGCTGAACTGGAAGCGTTTGCGTGCTTTGGGCTGGCCGGGTTTCTTACGCTCCACCATACGGGGGTCACGCATCAGCAGACCTTTGGCCTTCAGGGCGGGACGGTCTTCGATGTTGTTCTCGCACAGGGCGCGGGCGATGGCCATACGCAGTGCTTCGGCCTGGCCGGTGATGCCGCCACCGTCGAGGTTGGCTTTCACATCCCATTTGCCTTCAGCGTCGGCCACTTGGAAAGCCTGGTTGACGATGAATTGCAGAGGACCAGTGGTGAAGTATTCCTTGTAATCTCTTTTGTTGACAGTGATTTTGCCGGTGCCGGGGGTCATATAGATGCGGGCAACAGCGGTTTTTCTTCTACCGATAGTATTGATAACTTCCATGATCTTATCTAATGTCGTTAATGTTAATCACTTTGGGGTTCTGACCTTGGTGGGGATGCTCGGTGCCTGCATAGACATACAGGTTGCGGTAGAGCTGAGCGCCCAGACGGTTCTTGGGCAGCATGCCTTTGATAGCGTGTTCGAGAACACGCTCGGGGTGGGTGGCCAGCACCTTGATGGGGGTGGTTTCGCGCTGTCCGCCAGGATAGCCGGTGTAGCGCTGATAGATCTTGTCAGTCATCTTTTTGCCCGTCAGAACAATCTTCTCAGCATTGATGATGATGACATTGTCGCCGCAGTCAACATGCGGGGTGAACGAGGGCTTCGTCTTGCCTCTCAGGATATTGGCAACTCTCGTTGCGAGGCGACCTACAGTCTGGCCTTCAGCATCGACCAGTACCCATTCTTTCTTAACGGTAGCCTTGTTTGCCGATACGGTCTTGTAACTTAATGTACTCATTGTTAAATTTGACAGTTTCTTTTATTTGTTACTTCTTCTTCCAACAGTGCCAGCCGTCCGAACGGGCATAAAATCTGACGTCTCGACACTATTTTTAGAGTTTGCAAAAGTACAACTAATTATCAAACTGCCAAATTTTGTTTCGTCAATTGTCGTTTTTTTTCTTTTCCGATGCAATAGGTTGTCGAACTATCTTTCTGAAACAAAAATAGATATACTATTCTTTCAAAGCGACTATTTTAGAAAATTTATTATTTGCCAGTGGTCCGCAACAGGTTGTTTTTCTCCTGCAAACGGTCGCCGTTCGACAAAAATTGACACAAAGTTGTTGATTACTTTT
>CAJOQB010000126.1 GCA_905236405.1 uncultured Bacteroidales bacterium | reverse complement strand
GACCCTCAGCGTCATCGACATGAGCGGACGCACCGTGAAGACGACCACGATGGAGTGCAGCGGCGACTGCCAGCAGGTCATCGATGTCGACAACCTTGCCGCCGGCGCCTACTTCGTCCGCGTCTATGGCGACAACGTCAACACCGTCAAGAAACTCATCGTGAAATAGTCGAGAAAGCTCTTGGCAATAAAGAAAGCCTGCTCCTTTTGGAGCAGGCTTTTCTTTTGTGTTGTAATATGTGGAAAAAGCAAACAAGTCGACAGAATGACAAACTACTTCCGATGGGCACAGATATTACGCACATACACCACAGATGTTATATCTGCCCGTCGAACGGCAGTGGCCCTTTGGTGTACTCCATGATAGTATAAAAAAGGACTTACCTTGAGCGCGCTGATCTTACGGGAAGCGAGGTAAGCCAGAAAGACAAGAGGGAAATGTTTTTTCTCAGCTAATTTGCGACTGAAACGTGCGACAGGGGTTCGCACTCGGAACTCTTCCGAAAATAGTCAATCACGCTACCATAAATCACGGGGCGGCCTCATTCGAGGCCGCCCCGCTTCTTATTGTTAGATTCGCGGTTATTTCACTATCGTCACCTTGCGAGCGGGATAGTCGCCCATTGGGTTCTTACCTTACCGTCTTACAATCAGTTTCTTCATCACCGTGCCGTCGGTGGTCTGGATGCGGACCATATACCCACCGGCAGGCCATCCGTCGAGGTTGACGGTGAGGTGGGTGGTGGGGTGCGACTGCTCGTAGAAAGTCTTGCCTTGCGGATTGTATATCTCCACATGCTGTATCGTGACCTCCGAGACGATGTCCAACTGTGTGGTGGCAGGATTGGGATGGATACGGATGCCATCGTGCTCCACATCATTAATGCCTGTGGGTTGGGGATTGAACAGTAAGGTGTCGCTCCACGGGCCATAGCCCTCGCTGGCCATGCCTGTCGTGCAGGGAGTGCGTACCCTCATCTTGTACGCCTTGTTGGTCGAAAGGCCACAGACGGGGGCATAGGGATGGGGGCAATCGACAAAGGTGCCTGTCTCGAAGAGCGAGTCGGCTTCGGCATAGTTCAGCTGGTAGGTGCTCAGATTGTCGACAGGTGTCCATGTGATGTATGCACAGTTGGTATCCATCCACGAGGCAGCTAATCCGTGGACTTCGGGGCAGGGGGTGGTGTCGGTCGGCACCAAGAAGAATAGACTGTCGCTCCATGGGCCATACTCAGTGGTGTCATTGAACAGGCAGATAGGACGCACTCGGGCATAGGCCAAACTGCCTGGCAGCAGTCCTGTCAATGGCAACGTGGTAGAGGTGGTGATGACGGTGGTGTCCAAGTGTGGCTTCTCCGATCCATAGTTCACTTCATATCGGGTGTTATATACGGCAGTACAAGGTAATGATGTCCATTCTAAATTCGTTTGTCCCATAACGCTATCAATCACCCATAGACTATCAACACTGCCACAGAATGGCACCACACATTCGTTCGGCATACTGGTGATGGCCATAATCAAAATAGGATAAGTCACGCCAGTGGCTTCATACCAGCGTTCAGCCCAATTGTCATTCGTTGATGTGTCGCGATAACGATTGAAAAACAAATTACGATCATGCAAATCCAAAGAACATCCTATTGTGATGTTATAAGCAGCATAATTTACTCCTGAATCTGCCGATGAGCAATTGTTAAAACGTGCCCCAATATAAAAGTCACCATTCACAGTGACAGGTTCAGGGAAATAATATTCGTAGCAAAGCACCGTGGTGTCAATCATCTCCAAGATGGGAAAATCACAGGATACGCCGCCTTCGTGTCTTGGGGCAGCCATGTGAAAAAAACGGGTGAGATAATGGTCTCCTGTAGAGTCAATCGAAACAATTACAACAGTATCGTTGGTGTTGTTGTAGTTGTCGAAGTCTCTTTGCACAAGCCATGCACTAAGTGATGTACCAGGGTCTTCCGCTAAAGACATTGCAATACCATATATGGTAATGGTACGATTACATGGAATACGAATTAGTCGAATATGTTCATAATTGTTTATACAAAGGGGATATGCACCAGCTCCGACAACGATTGGGGCTGTTAGGTCATATCTAACATGATAATGGTTAATATCGTAAGGTTGATAATAAAAAGAGTCTTGCCGCGTATCGGTGAAATGGACGGTGTCCTGTGCGTGGACGGAAAACGCTGCTATCAGGAAAAACACAAGGAAAAGTTTTTTTTTCATAACAATACGTTATTTACCGTACCAAGTGTTAGATATACTAATGCAATCATTTGTGGCAGTGATACCGTTGACAGGCTTAATATCTGACAAAGATTGTGGATCACGATTGATAACAACCAAACAGTCCACCAAGTTTTTGGGGACAATGCTGTGTTGTTCAATGTCTACCCAAAAATAGTCATAACAATCATTCTTGGGTGAAATCAACATGTCCTTGATAAACCAATGACTACCATTGAAACCTACTGCACTGAGTCCTGCCAAGCATCCCAACGTATAATGGCCTCTTCCTGCAAAATAGAAAGCATAAGTGGGATAGGGAATCGTTTGGGACGGGTCAATCCTGTAATGCAAAGACTCTGTAATGCTACTATTGGAGGACAATGGCGCCGGTATCTGCAAGACAACGCTTTTGTCAGCATCAATATATGCCATCTCCGTCGTTTCCGCTTTGCTGAAGAGCGGTATCATTTGTGTGCCAACCATGTCCATTGTGCTTATGTCGACAAAGTGAATGCTTGTCCTATAGATACTTGACGAATCCCATAAACTGGCAACGGCGATTTGTTCATTGTTGATGCCAATGGAATGATAATCAGTAATCGGTTCATATTGTAGATAGTAATAATAGGTATCACCAATGGTTGGAGTCATATTGTTGAAACGAACAAGTGCCAATCCGGAGCCAATATCATCAAAAAAGTTACCAACAGCAACCACGTTATTTGCGGTTATTGACAAATCAGATAAATCAACACCGACAGTCTCGAACATATTAGATGAGATGAGATTTGTTCCTGACGTCACTACATGATAGATACGAGATGTGTGATTTGTATAATACCCAATCACCATACCGCCATCGTACTTTGGAGTATAGTATTCATTGTCCGCTATAGCATAAATATGTGAAAAATCACTTGTCATTGTTACTTTATTGAATCGTGTAACATTTTTTTCTTCTAAGGCATGATAGTTTACATTGCTAGAAGTAATAAAATCGTATAAGTCGAAGAAACCAATCAATCCTGTTGTCTGGGTGACAGGAACGATTTGCGGCCCCAAATTGGTCTGCATTGTACAGTACGTATGTTTATTAATTGTTCCACAAAAAACCACATATTTATCCACCAATCGGAAATCGAGGATATCCCAATCTTGGTTTATTTTGACCTCGAGATTGACACCATTAAAATCAGTATACATAAAACGACCATCGTGATCATGCTTGCAATAGGTCAGATAATAGGGGGCGGGAGAATATCCCCTGACAATGCCATTACTGGTGTTAACAGACAGATATTCACTTTGGCTTTCAATATACTGTGCACGAGAAACCATGCCAATGAAAAGCATGGACAACAAAACAAAACAATATCTCTTCATAAGAATAATTTTTTTTTTTGATTTTGCAAAAGTACATATTTTTTCCGAATCGGCGATTTTTTTTTCGCGCCCACGCGAAACATAATATATAATGTCTTCCGAAAAAGTTTTCAACAGACGTAATATTTTAGTTTGTAAAAAGAAGTCTGTCCGACGGTGGCGGAATGTTGAAAACTTTCTTCGGAGGGTATCGTGAATCTGTGTATTTTTGGGGTCAGCAATTGTAGCAAAAGTTTGATGTATGCACAAGGAATATCAACGCCTTGTGTGATTTTTTTCGTCTGTAATAACTGAAGGATATGAGAAACGAAATGACAAGCAAGCCGACCCTGTTCTCCCCCGACGAACTGGCCATGCAGGAATCGGTGACATACTATATGCAGCTGACCGACTACATTATGGATGAGCCGTCGCTGTTGCAGCGGCACGACAAGCTGTGCCGCCTCATCATCACTATCGCCGAGGACTACCCCGACAGCATCGCCGAGAACCGCGGCAAGGTGCTGCGTTTCCCCAAGGTGGTTACCGACCCCGCGTCCGGCGAGAAGGTGGAGATGGAGTTCGAGGCGTTCGTGACGATGTTCTCGCACAATGTCGACTATGCGGCCGACATGGGGGTGAAGGGCGACGATGTCTTTTTACTCACCCTCTCGCTGTGGTACGAGATATGCCGCCTGCGCGACCTGCTGCGGATTGACGGGATAAAGTTCCAGCGATTCGAGAAGGAGGTGAAGGCCGCCATCGAGCAGGCACGTGCCAGAAAGGTGCAGGAGGAGAAACTGAAGGAGATGCACGAGCTGCCGCACGAGCTGCCGCCCCATTTCTCGTTGGAGCCGCGTGCAGGGGTGTCGCTGCCCGCCGTGCTGCAAGGGCTGAAAAAGGAGGGCTGGGCGGACGACAGCGTTCGCGAGGTGGATTGGATCTACCGCCTCACGGGGCGACTGCCTGTCGAAGAGCTGCCGTCGCAGGAACCGCTCTTGTTCAGCAGCTTGAACCAGTGCCGCTACATCGTCAAGCACCTCCTTTTCCGCGACCGCGATGTGCCCAAAGCGGCGTGGGCGAAAGTGGGTCAGGTGTTTAGGGCGAAGAAAGGCGACATGACCCATGTGCAGAGGGCCAGCAAAACGCCCGCCGGAAGCAACGCCATAGATGTTTTGTTGGGATAACAAAGGGATAACAGAGGGATAACAAAGGGATAACTGGGATAACAGGAATTATCCCACGGGAGTGCCCGCGAGAGCCAAAAGGCTGATTCGTGGGCGTTTCTGTTTTTCTGCCGTCCGACGGTTTGGGATAACAGGGGTGTTCGCCCAGTTATCCCTTTGGGGTGTCGGGTGACGGGTGTACTTTTGCATCATGTTTCGGACGAGACGAGAGTAAATTGATTTTTTAACCCGAGTGATGTGGGTGAAGAGAGTCTTGCAAGTGAAAATGGCCAATCTCGACACTCCTTCCTCACAACACTTAATTAAAATGTATAAAACAAAGAAAGTCTTTGCAGACAACATCCGCATCGAGACCCAGACGGTCTTCAACGAGAACGGCAGTATCAACATCTATCCCTGCTCCTTCGAGGAGAACCACTTCGTCGTGGCCGACGGCAGCCGTGCCAGCCAGAAGGGTCGCATGGTGACCTTCAACGACGGCACCAGCCACTTCCACCCCTATGCCGTCGACAGCGGCAGCCGTTACCACCTCCTCCTCAGCAACGCCCACGGCGAGGTGAAAGAGACCTCCAAGCAGATCATCTTCGTCCTCCGTTTCCCCAAACGCTTGGGCAAAAGACTCATCATGTCGCTCCTCCGAACGGAACAAGATGAACAATGGGCGTTCTTCAAAACCCTCCGCTTCGACAACGGTCGCAAGAGCCTCGTAGAGAAGAAGAACCGTTAACGCTAAAACCTTAAATCCGACAGTCCGACAGTCCGACAGATAAAAAATGCACGACAACACCCCCTTTATATAATATATAATTAATTAATATATAGATATATAGATAAGAAAAGAAAGAAATGTCACCCCTCAATAATTAAACTGTCGGACTGTCGTCTGTCGGCAAAACAAATCTTTATTTCACCTAAAAAGCAAATAAACAATGAAATACGATATCACCAAACCATCGGCACCCACGATGCCGACCCTTGGAAAAGGGACAGAATGTATCCGTCTGCTACTCTCGCAGACCTCGAAAGACATGCACGAACCCCTCGTTCCGATGCTTTTCCCCCTACTTGGCGCACATGTGAGCGGCGCGGAGTTTCAGTACCCCGACCACAGTTGGAAGGAGCTTTGCGGACAAATGGCCAACCTTGTGGCCGAAAGCGGCGGCAACAAAGGACAATTGTCACACCTCGTCGAAGCCGTCTGCCGCGACTTCCGCCAGCACGACGAGGAGGAGCTGAAGAAGCTCGTCGAGTGGCAGAAACAGGTGAAGACCAAGT
>CAJOQB010000125.1 GCA_905236405.1 uncultured Bacteroidales bacterium | reverse complement strand
TGTTTGTAGAGAGAATAGACCTGCCTGTGAAGGCCGGTCTATTTTTTTGCATCAATCCATGTGTGGCCGCACCCTGCGACTTTTCTTCGAAGTGAGGGACTTCGACGGTCGCAGGCTCGCAATGCCACAGGCATTACTCGCATGCTCCGCGTCACCACCGCCGAGGGCTCCTCGGTCCGCAGCTTCGTGGTGGGAAGGTGACAACAACAATAAAACGCTAAACAAAAACAGAAGAGGGTCCCCTGAGTGAGGGACCCTCTTCCGTTTTTACCAAAAACGAACGTTATTTCATCTTGTTGATAACCGGCTTGTTGGTGTTGCCCGTGTTGTTGTTCCCCGTATTGTTGTTATTGTTGTTGTTAGAATTGTTGGTTGAGGGAGTGGTAGGTGTGGAGGGGTTGTTGTTGTTATTGGTAGTGGTCGTAGTGGAACCCGTGGCTTTGGCACCGACATTCTTTTGGATGGTGATGTACTCGGGCGACTGGAGGGTGGCGCCCCCCACGCTGAGGCTGGGCTTGATTTTGATGGCCACCTTGCTGGAGGTGCCGTCGTTGGAGAAGCTGTTGACGAAGTTCTTCAGCGACTCGAGACCGCCCTGCGAGAAGAGGCTGTAGATGTCGGCGTTGACCGTCAAAGGCACCGCAGAGGTGGTGTTGGGTGCGACGTTGTAGGTCTGGTTGGTGCGTCCGGTGGCGAACTGGGTGCCGTCAATCTCGCAAATCCAGTCGAGCGCCGTGAGGGCGGCGTTGGTGGTGGTGGGGTTCTTGACGTTGACGTTGACATCCATGGAGATGGGCACCTGCTTGTTCATGATGGCCGAAGAGAGCTTCAGCACATCACTGGTGCTGATGTTGCCGTTGGCAATGCTCTGCACACTGACGCCGGCGACATAGAGGTTGTTGACATCCTTGATGGAGTACTCGCAATTGTAGAGGTTGGCGATGCTGGCAGCCTGGTCAATGAGGTTGTTCAACACGTCGCACGAACTGACGGCCATCGACATCGCGATGGACACGAAGCATACGCTAAGGAATGATTTCTTCTTCATATTGTACTTGTTTTTAATTGTTTTTAAACGCTATGAGCCACAGCCGTAACAAGCCATTGGCGACTGCAAAGATACAAAGTTCGGGCGGAACGGCAAAAAAAAAGAATGCGGTTTTGTTCCTTTTTGTTACTTTTGCAGTTTGGAATTTTCATATAATATATAGCAATTATAATAATACTCAAAAGTTTATGTCGGACACTCCACATACAGAAAACACATCGTCGGCAGCTGCTGCCAATGAAAAGCAGCTCAATTTTCTGGAAGAAATCATCGAACAGGGCCTCAACGACGGCACCTATCAGTCGATTCTCACCCGTTTCCCTCCCGAACCCAACGGCTACCTGCACAGCGGCCACGCCAAGTCGATATGCATCAACTTCGGTCTTGCCAAGAAATATGGCGGCAAGACCAACCTACGTTTTGACGACACCAACCCTGTGAAGGAGGACACCGAATATGTGGAATCCATCCAAGACGACATCCGCTGGATGGGCTTCCAATGGGCAGGCATACACTATGCCTCGGACTATTTCGACCAGCTCTATGAGTGGGCCGTGGTGCTGATAAAGAAGGGGCTGGCCTATGTGGACGACCAGTCGTTGGAGGAAATTCGCACCAACCGCGGCACCGTCACTGTCCCGGGCAAGAACAGCCCTTACCGCGACCGCTCGGTGGAGGAGAACCTGGACTTGTTTGCCCGCATGAAGGCCGGCGAGTTTGAGGACGGCAGCCGTGTGCTGCGTGCCAAGATAGACATGGCTCACCCCAACATGATGTTCCGCGACCCCATCATGTACCGCATACTGCATGCCGAGCACCACCGCACAGGCAACAAATGGTGCATCTACCCGATGTACGACTACGCCCATGGCCAGAGCGACTCGATAGAGAACATCACCCACAGCATCTGCACACTGGAGTTCGACATCCACCGTCCGCTCTACGACTGGTTCATCGAGCAGTTGGACATCTATCCCTCGCACCAATACGAGTTTGCACGGCTGAACATCAACTACACCGTGATGTCGAAACGCAAACTGCTGCAACTGGTCAAGGAGCACTATGTCAGCGGATGGGACGACCCCCGTATGCCGACGTTGTGCGGCTTCCGTCGCCGTGGCTACACGCCTGAGTCGATCCGTGCCTTCTGCGAACGCATCGGCGTGGCCAAACGCGACAATATCATAGACTACTCGCTGTTGGAGTTCTCGCTCCGTGAACATCTGAACAAGGTGGCACAACGCCGCATGGTGGTGCTGGATCCCGTCAAGGTGGTCATCGACAACTACCCCGAGGGAAAGACCGAGATGCTGACGGCTGTCAACAACCCCGAGAATGCCGACGACGGCACCCGCGAGGTCCCCTTTGGCCGCGAACTGTTCATCGAACGCGACGACTTCATGGAGGTGGCTCCCAAGAAATACTTCCGCATGGCCATCGGCCAGGAGGTGCGTCTGCGTTATGCCTACTTCGTCACGGCACAAAGCGTGGAGAAGGATGCCGACGGTAACATCACCTGCATCCACTGCACCTACGACCCTGCCACCCGTGGCGGCGACGCCCCCGACGGTCGCAAGGTGAAGGGCACCATCCACTGGGTGTCGGCACAACATGCCATCGAGGCCGAGGTGCGTATGTTCGACCGTCTGTTTGCCACCGAGGCTCCCGACGATGCACCCGAGGGCAAGACTTTCCTCGACAACCTGAACCCCAACTCGCTGCAAGTGCTGCAGCATTGCAAGCTGGAACCGGCGTTGGCTTCGGCATCGATGTACACCAACCCCGAGACGGGCATCACCGAACCCGAACGGTTCCAGTTCGAGCGTCTGGGCTACTTCTGCGTGGACCGCGACTCGACGGAAGGCCATCTGGTGTTCAACCGCAGCTGCACGTTGAAAGACAGCTGGGCAAAGATTAGCAAATAACACAGCATCTACCCCATGAAGAAGTCGCACGTACACCTCTACCTTATCGTCGCAGGACTGTTCCTGCTGCTGATAAGCGGCTCGTTCCTGACGGAAGGCATCGCCAACGCCGGATTGGAGAACGGCGTGGTGGCCAAGAGTCTGGTACGCCCCTCCAGTTTCGCCGACTTCTGGCTTCCCATGGCGAACAACGACCAGACCGTCGACGCCCACGGCCATCTGCCCATGGGATTCTGGATAGAACGGACGTTCATGCACCTGTTCGGCGACTCGTACCTGTTTGACAAAATCTACTCGGTCATCATATTCCTGCTGATTGCCGTGCTGATTGTCAGGATATGGATACTGATAGGCAACACAAGTCGTACAGGCTGGCTGCCTTTGGCGTTCTGGCTGCTGTCACCCATCGTGTCGTGGAGTGCCACCAACAACCTGATTGAAGGACCGCAGACCCTTTTTGTGCTGCTGGCGGTGGCTTCGTTGCTCCACGCCACCCAGACACGGAAGAAGGCCGACCTACAATCGCCCCCTCTCACCGACAAGAAACAGCATCGCCGCAGCCAAGTGGTGGCGATACTATGGGTGGTGCTGGCCTCTGTGTTCTCGGGACTGGCATTCCTCACCAAAGGATTCTCGGGACTCTTTGTGTTGACACTCCCGTTTATCTTCTGGATGATTGGAAAAGAATACAAAGTCCGCTACCCTATCATCGACACGGCAGTGATGCTGACGCTGTGGGTGCTGGCCGGCGCTGCCATGGCGTTGTTCACCGATGGAGCCTACTATGTGATGCAACTATACATTAACCACCTGTTCGAGGCAGGCCGCTACGAACAGACGGTGGCTTCGCATTTCTTCATTCTCTATGCTCTGATTAAGCAGATGGCCATCCCTGTAGTGGCGTTGGTCATCGTATGTGCGGTAAGAATGAAGAACAACCATTTCTCCAAATATTTCTTCTATTGGAAGCATCTCGACAAGCTGTCGGAGGACGACCTTCGCAACACCCGCTACTTCTACCGCTTCGTAGCACTGGCATTGACTGGAGTGCTTCCAATCATGATGGTGCTGAAACAACAGGAATACTACCTTATCACCACCATACCTCTGTTTGCCATCGCCTTTGGCTGCATCATGAACAACATCGCCATGTCGCGACTGAACAACCTGCGTCCGTTGGCCAACCGCATACTGCTGATACTGGGAGTGGTGTTGATAACGGTGGGTGTGCTGACCAACCTGAACAGCATCTCCAAATACTCCAAAGACCAGCAACTGATAGACAGCATGCATGTGATACTCCCTCTGTTGGACGAGGGCGAGGTGGTGTCGGTGTCGCCGGAACTGATGCACGACCGTGTGGCCACCGAATACTTCTACCGCTATAAGAAGATACGCTTCGACTCGATATACAACCACCAACACCTGCTGACCATGTATGTCGACATCGACCAGTTAATCACGGAATACTACTATGTTCCCGTGAACACATCGACCAATTTCTTTAAACTCTACGAGATAGGGCTGCCGCCTGAACCGTTGGACACTGTGGAGAACCCACTCATGGATGACGTCGACTCGTTGGAACACGACCCCATTCTTCACGCTGCCCGCATCGAAGCGGAAGCCTACAACTTTTAATGCCATCAAGGCTTTGTAACAGAAAACAGAACAAAACAATATACAACAATGAGAATCTCCTACAAATGGCTCAAGGAGTATGTGGACACCACGAAGACTCCTGAGGAACTTGACGACCTGTTGACCTTCTCGGGTTTGGAAATAGAGGGAGTTGACAAAGTGGAAACCATCAAAGGCGGTCTGGAACATGTGGTGATTGCCAAGGTGGTCACCTGCGAACCTCACCCCGACTCGGACCATCTGCATGTCACCACCGTCGACGTGGGGGGAGACCGCCTGCTCGACATCGTCTGCGGCGCTCCCAACGTGGCTGCCGGACAGAAGGTGGTGTGCGCCACCATCGGCACACAGATATGGACCTCCGAGACAGAACACTTCGAGATAAAGAAATCCAAGATACGCGGCGCGGTGAGCGAGGGTATGCTCTGCGCTGCCGACGAGTTGCAGTTAGGCAACAACCATGACGGCATCATGGTGCTCCCCGACGACGCCCCTGTGGGAATGCCTGCCAAGGAATACTTCCACGTGGAAGAGGACTACACCCTCGAGGTGGCCATCACTGCCAACCGCAGCGACGCCACGTCGCACATCGGTGTAGCTCGCGATGTGGTGGCTGTGCTCAACACTCGTGAAGGTGCCAATGTGAAAATCAAATGGCCCGAGACGCTCACCGATCTCAAACCCACCCGCAACGACAACCCCATCAGCGTCGTTGTGGAACGTCCCGACCTGGCTCCCCGCTACAGCGGACTGACCATCCGAGGCGTCGAGGTGAAGGAGAGTCCCGACTGGCTGCAGAACCGCTTGCGTACCGTTGGCCTGCGTCCCATTAATAACATCGTCGACATCACCAACTTTATTCTGATGGAGGTGGGTCAGCCTCTCCACTGCTTCGATGCCGACAAAATCAAAGGCAACCAAGTGGTGGTACGCACCTGCAAGGAGGGTACCAAGTTCACCACCCTCGACAGCGTGGAACGCACCCTCTCGGAGAAAGACCTGATGATATGCAATGCCGAGGAGCCGATGTGCATCGCCGGTGTCTTCGGCGGCCTCGACTCAGGTGTCACCATGGAGACAAAGAATGTCTTTATCGAGAGTGCCTACTTCAACCCCGTCAGCATCCGCAAGACAAGCAAACGCCACACGCTGAAGACCGACGCCTCGTTCCGCTACGAACGCGGCTGCGACCCCAACATCACTTTGTGGGCCATCCGTCGTGCCGCCTATCTTATCCAGCAACTGGCCGGCGGCGAGATATGCGGCGAGCTGGTGGACGTCTACCCCACCCCTATTGAACGTGCCGAGGTGGAGATAAAATTCCAACGTGTGTTCGACCTTATCGGAAAAGAGATTCCCATCGATTCCATCCGCACTTCGCTCACCTCGCTCGACATTGAGATTGCCAAGGAGGACAACGAGGGCATGCTGCTCCGCATCCCCACCTGTAAGGTCGACGTGTACCGCGAATGCGACGTGGTGGAGGAAATCATGCGTATCTATGGTTACAACAACATCACCTTCGACGAACGACTGAACAGCTGTCTCTCCTATGGTGTGAAGCCCAACCCACGCAAGATTCAGAACATCATCGCCGACTATCTGACCGACAACGGCTACAGCGAAATCATGAACAACTCGCTGACCAAGTCGGCCTACTTTGAGAACAACCCCGACTTCGATGCCAATCGCAGCGTGGTTATCCTCAACCCCCTGAGCAAAGAACTCAATGTCATGCGGCAGACGCTGCTCTACTGCGGTTTGGAGTGCATTGTCTACAATCTCAACCACCAGATTCACGACCAAAAGCTGTACGAGTTTGGTCGTGCCTACTTCTGCAACAAAGAGAACAGCGACCAAGAGAGCGTCACCAAACGTTACAGCGAGGTGCAGCATCTGAGCATCTTCGCCACGGGTGCCGAGACAGGCGAAAGCTGGATGATTAAAGACAACAACACCGATGTGTTCCGCATGAAAGCCCATGTGATGAACATCCTGCGTCGTCTCCGCATCCCCATCAGCCGCCTGCAAGCCGTGCCAGCCACCGAGCACTACTATCTCGAAGGTCTGGCACTGGTGTTCAAAGACAGCAAGAAACAACTTGTCAGCTTCGGCCAACTGAGCAAAGAGACCCTCAAGAAGATGGATTGCAAACAGCCTGTCTTCTTTGCCGACTTCGACTGGGATTTGGTGCTGAAGAGTATGCCCGAGAAAGAAATCACCTACTCCGAAGTGGTGAAGTTCCCCGAAGTACGTCGTGACCTGGCCATGATTCTCGACAAGAAGACCACCTTCGCCGAGATTGAGTCGGTGGCTCGCAATACCGAGAAGAAACTGTTGAAAC
>CAJOQB010000124.1 GCA_905236405.1 uncultured Bacteroidales bacterium | reverse complement strand
CATCATGTTTGCCACGGCCAACGGAACGGGTCTCGGTAGCGGTGTCCTTGCCCCCTGCCTGACCTTCGGATACAACATCCGCTTCAATCGCCACTAATCATCCGATGTTAGAGATGTCTTTTGGAGATTAATAAGTATTTGTATTTGCTGCAAACTATGTTTGTAGAGAGAATAGACCTGCCTGTGAAGGCCGGTCTATTTTTTTGCATCAATCCATGTGTGGCCGCACCTGCAACTGCTCAGAATAAATCGTCAATGGTCACGGAATAATCCAAGAGATGGTCTCGAATCCGTGCAAAGTTATTTTTGCCATATTGAAAATACTTCGTAATTTTGCAAAAATTTCGGTGTAAAACAATACTGGTAGATTGATGTTATATGACAATAAAACAAGAATTTGAAAAGAAATATAAGCGTACAAAGAACAAATCGCTGATCTTTGCCTACGACTTCCCTCAATATGATCAGGATTATATCAGCGACTTGCTTTCGTCCTACACAAAAGAAGGCAAACTTGTTCGATTAGCGAATGGCATCTACCTCAAGACCACCATCACTCGTTTCGGTCCTGTATTTCCAAGCCCCACCGAGGTGGCAGAAGCCGTGGCCCGACGCGACCACGCACAGGTGCTTATGTCCGGTTTGGCTGCAGAGAACCGTTTTGGCCTCTCCACTCAGGTGCCGATGAAGGTGGTGTTCCTCACCAGCGGCTCAGCAAGAAAACTGACTGTCGGCAACACTACCATAGAGTTCAAGCGTGGTGTGCCTAAAAACTTTGCCTTCAAGGACAAAACCATGGCCACCCTATGTCTGGCACTGAAAAGTATCGGCAATGGACACGTGACCAACGAACAGAGGAAGGTCTTGAAGGACTTTCTGTCCGATTACATCAGGGAACATGAAATCTCCGGCGACATACTCCTTATGCCTAAGTGGATTCAGAAACTATTGAACGGAATAATAATGGAGGAAACTCTATGACAGAATGGAAATCTTTGACCGCAGACGAACAGACGGCAGCTCTGCAACAGGTGGCTGGAATCAAACACCTGCCGCCACAAGCTGTAGAGAAAGACCTGTGGGTGACAATAATCCTGCGGATTGTCTTCACGCTGCCTTTCGCCGACAAGGCCATTCAGGATGACAGCCTTTGGGAAAACATCCATCATCACCGACAGGTGTTTACCAGCATGGTGGGAGTGGATTACACACCCGACATCAGGCGACGTATTGTCTTGGTACCGCCAGAGGATTTGCAGAGAGAGTGGCGAGCCGACTATGAGGCCATGCGGGGTACCATGATATTCGGCCTGTCGCCATCTTTCGACGAACTGCTCGTCAAGCTCCATCGACTTCAAGACCGGTTCCGTCGAGGTTAGTCGTTGCTTGTTTTTTTTCTTATTCCACGCACCTCTGCCATGTTGTAAAACAATTCTGGGTGGTGGGAAGATAGAAAAAAATCTTATGAGGGGATTACCGCTCCCGAAGCACGGCAAGAATATGCTTCACATCGATGATGCGGAGCAGGAGGGCGACGAGCATGCAGCCCACGGCGATGGCTGCCAGCCAGAGCCACCACGGCATCAACGACGAGCCCCATACCCATGCCAGATTCATCAACACCACGATGGCGGCATAGGCCAGCAACCGTAGCAGATAGCCGAGCGAGGGTCGCAGATGAAACAGGCGAACGGCCAAGAGACACTGGGCGACGGCCATGAAACTCTGTGCCGACAGACTGCTGACGGCGGAGCCAAAGGCTTGGAGACGCGGTATGAGCAACAGGTTAAGCACCACGTTGATGACGATGGTGACAGCGGCAAAGAGGTTGAGCTGCCGCAGGTTGCCATTGGCGGTGAGCAAGGTGCCGAAGACATAGGTGAACGAGATGGGGATGAGGTCGAGGATGAGCAGGGAGAAGACGCGGGCGATGCTGTCGACATGTTCGTGATAGAGCAGGTCCATCAAGGGTCGGCTCATGAACGAGAAGGTGACTGCCGCTCCGACGGAAACGGCCATCAGGAAGGAAAACATCAGCCGTGTGATGCTGCCCACCGAGGTGGTGCGGTCCACCTGGTGTTTGGAGACCATCTTGGCATAGACGGGCAGCAGGATGACCGACACAAGGTAGCCCACCATGGTCATGGCGTCGAGCAGGCGGAAGGCGCCGGCATAGATGCCCGACTGTATGTCGCCCGTCTGCTCGGGCAGCAGCCATCCCAACAGCACGGGGTCGATGCGGTTGTAGGTGGCCATGAGCAGCACCAACAAGGCAAAGGGGGCGCTCTGCCGCAGGATGGCCAAGGTGAAGGGGCGGCTGACACGCAGCCGTCGCAACCCCACCCTGCGGACGGTGACCATCAGGGCGGTGGCCAAGGTGACAAGGTAGGCTGCCGTCTGTGCATAGACAAACCACTCGATGGGGAAATGGCTGCGGTGGAAGAAAAGCAGGGCGCCACAGATGACAATCATCAACACGCGGTCGAGGATGGAGATGACGCTGTCCCACTTGAAGAGCAGCAGTCCCTCGAAGTTGGATCGCAGATAGACAATTAGCGAGTTGAGGAACTGGTTGATGCATATCCATAGTAGGAGGTAGAACTGTCGCGAGGTGTAGCCCATGATGGCGCCCACGCTGAAGGTGACCACAAGGTAGAAGGCCAGCAGGAGCAGTTTGATGGAGAGGATGCCCGAGAGGTGTTTCTGGATGAGTTGCGGGTGTTGCGCGATGTTG
Organism: uncultured Bacteroidales bacterium; assembly: GCA_905236405.1. GTDB lineage: Bacteria > Bacteroidota > Bacteroidia > Bacteroidales > P3 > Colimorpha. The sequence goes on along the minus strand of CAJOQB010000124.1, from coordinate 8,626 downwards.
CGGGCGTTGAAGTTGGTGATGCCCAAGTCGAGCAGGATGTTGAAGATGTAGGCCAGGTTGAGAATCTTGAAGTAGAAGCCGTACTCCTCCATGCCCACGGCGTTCTGCACCCCCACCTCGATGCCCAGAATCCACAAGGGCTTGATGAGGAGATTGAGCATCAGCACCCAGAAGAGGCCTGAGAGTAGCGAGCGTTGGATGTGAGGAGTGTCGGACATGGAGGGAGGGATGTTACATGCGTAGTTTCATACCAGCCAACAGGGTGTCGGGCTTGAAGTCGAAGACGCTGCGCATTTCGGCTCCCATGCCGAACCCGCAGCGGTCGCAGACCCCCGCCGTTTTGCCTGTGCATTCGGTGAAACGGGTGCCGTCATGAAGGATGAAGTTTGTCACCCAGCATTCTTTCTTGTATTGGTTGGTCTTCATCAGTTTCAGGGCTGAGACGGAGTTCATGACGGGATAGCCGTGGCGTTTCATGTCGATAATCATGTCGATGACTTGGGCACGGGTCTCCCAGTCGAGAAAGAGATGTTCCGTCCCCTCGTAGGGTGTATGGAAGCTAAAGGAAATTAGCTGTATGTTGGGGTTGTCCTTGGCGTAGCGGATGGCCTCCTCGACGTTGGTGTAGTTGCGGTTGTTGATGGTCATGTTGACGCTGACGGCAGGGTGACCGCATTCGGCGATGTTCTTCTCCAGCCGTGCAAAGGCGCCTTCGCCACGGATGTCATCGTGGACAGCCCCCACACCGTCGAGGCTCACCCAGATGCTGTTGGCATGGCTTCCCTTGAAGGGACGTTGCGCGTTGGTGGTGATGGTGCAGCTGAAGAAGCCCATGTCGAGGGCCATATCAATCAGGTCGTCGACTGTCTTGCCGTCTTGGTGCCACAAAGTGGGCTCCCCTCCTTCGAAGTCGACAAAACGAGAGCCGAGATTGTAGGAGTATTGCAGTTCTTCGCGTATCTTGTCGATGCTTTTCATCACAGGATGGGCGTGTTCATAGATGGCACAGTGTTTGCAACCCAGGTTGCAGGCATTGGTGATGAAAAGCACCGTCTGCAAGGGGGCTTTGCGGCCAAAGAAGCGGGCGCGGACAAACCATTGGGCTGTGTAGCAAAGTTGAGAAAACTTCATATTGGATGGTTAACTGTCTGTTTCTTTGTGGTGTTAGCGTCGATAGCGGGATTGCTTTCGACGGTGCAAAGATACTAAAAAAAGGCACACGGCTCCTTTTTTCGATTCGTGACCATAATAATAACGGCTGCATTACGTTATTGTTTCACTTGATTTAAAAAGCTTATACCATGAATATCCTGCTCCTTGGTTCGGGTGGACGCGAACACGCCATCGCCTACAAGCTGGCACAAAGCAAACAGTGCAGACGCCTCTTCATTGCCCCGGGCAATGCCGGCACTAACCAGTGCGGCATCAATGTCGACCTCGATATCACCCAGTTCGACGCTGTCAAGCAGTTTGTCTTCAACAACGACATCTCCATGGTGGTCGTTGGTCCCGAAGCGCCGTTGGTGGAGGGCATTGTCGATGCTTTCCAAGACGATAACCTGCTGCGTCATGTGAAAGTGTTAGGCCCTTCGCGGCAAGGTGCCATGCTCGAAGGCAGCAAAGACTTTGCCAAGGGTTTTATGGAGCGTCACAAGATTCCCACCGCCCGTTACCGTTCCTTCACCGCCGACACCCTTCAGGAGGGACTCGACTACTTGGCCACGCTGAAAGCGCCCTATGTGCTCAAGGCCGACGGCTTGGCAGCAGGCAAGGGGGTGCTTATCCTCGACAACTTGGAGGAGGCTCGTGCCGAGCTGCGTGCCATGCTCGAGGATGCCAAGTTCGGCAAGGCGTCGAGCCGTGTGGTCATCGAGGAGTATCTCAGCGGCATCGAGCTCTCGGTCTTTGTGCTTACCGACGGTGCACACTATGTGATGCTGCCCAGCGCCAAGGACTACAAACGGGTGGGCGAAGGCGACACTGGCCTCAACACCGGTGGCATGGGCTCCATCAGCCCTGTGCCTTTTGCCGACAAGGAGTTCATGAAAAAGGTCGAGCAGCGTATCGTCGCCCCCACCATCAAGGGACTGGCCAAGGAGAAGATTCCCTATTGCGGTTTCCTCTTCGTGGGGCTGATGAATGTCGACGGCGACCCCTACGTGATTGAATACAACGTTCGCATGGGCGATCCCGAAACCGAGTCGGTCATGCCCCGCATCAAGTCCGACTTGGTGCAGCTCTTCACGCAAGCCTGCGATGGGACGCTCAAGAAGAACGACATCGAAATCGACAGCCGTACCGCTGCCTGTGTGATGATGGTGGCCAAAGGCTATCCGCAGAAATATGCCAAGGGAAAGGTCATCCATGGTATCGACGAGGTGGACGACTGTCTGGTCTTCCACTGCGGCACCCGTCTGGGCGATAAGAAGGAGGTGCTCACCAACGGTGGCCGTGTCATCTGTGTCACGGCGTTGGCCGACGGTCTTCCGCAGGCGTTGCTGGCCAGCTATCAGAACGCCGACCGCATCAAGTGGGACGGCAAATACATGCGACGCGACATTGGGCAGGACTTGCTCAAATACATAGAATAATCCATCTGGATGGCAACAAAGCAGCGGCAGTCTCCGAAGAGGCTGCCGCTGTTGTTTTGTACGGGTTTCAGAAGGGTGGGCTTACTGCACGATGGTCATCTCGTTGACCAAGTGTTTGGCACCGGCGAACTTGTCGATGATGAAGAGGCAGTAGCGGATGTCGAGGCTGATGTTGCGACAATAGTCGGGGTCGAAGAGCAGGTCGCTCATGGTGCCCTCCCAGCAGCGGTCGAAGTTGATGCCCACTAACTGGCCGTCGGCGTTCATCACGGGGCTGCCGCTGTTGCCGCCGGTGGTGTGGTTGGTGGCGATGAAGGCCACAGGCATCTCGCCCTTGGCGTTGGCATAGCGACCGTAGTCTTTGTTCTCATAGAGTTGTTTGAGCCGTTTCTCCACCACATAGTCGTAGATGTCGGGGTTCTCTTTCTCCATGATGCCGTCCAACGTCGAGTAGGGTTTGTATACCACGCCGTCGCGAGGATGGAACCCGTCGACATGGCCGTAGGTGACACGCAGCGTCAGGTTGGCGTCGGGGAAGAAGTTCGAGTCGGGATACATCTCCATCATGCCGCGGACATAGATACGCATCAGACGGTTGATTTCGCCTTGGGCTTTCCGTGCGGTGGCGGTGGCTTCGCTGTCGTAGAAATACTTGTAGGCGGCGTCGAACAGTTGCACGGCGGGGTCGGCCATCATCTGTTTGGCCACCTTGTCGGCAACGACTGCCTTGCCCTCGACAGGCATCAGTTTCCTCATCTTGCTGGGTTGGCTGATGACGCTTTTGCTGTAGATGCTGTACAGTTCGGCTTCAAACTGCACGTCGCTCAGCTCGGGCTTGTAGAATTTCATGCCGTGGCGACGGGCATACATCATGGTCTCGACGAAGATGGCACGATCCACTGCCGAATGGTTGGCGAAGTCGACGTAATAGCTGTTGGTCTGGCTTACCAGCTTTCTCATGGCTTGATCGAACTTGACGGGGTTGTCGGCGATGTCCTCCATGAGCCACATCTGATAGGCGATGCTCATGAAGTCGCTGGCCATCACCGCCTCGTTCATATAGACCATCCGTTCGCGGATGGGACGCAGGATGTTGTACTGTTTGTGGAGGTTGGCCTGCACGTTGACATACTCGGGACGGCTGTTGGCCCATTGCTGGTACTGACGTTCGAAGTCCAGCTTTTGGTCGATGCCTTTCAGGCGTTCGATACCTTGTATCTCGCCTTGCCATTTCTTCCAGCCGTTGGCGATGCTGGCCACCTTGCTGGCGTAACGCAGACGCTGTGCGGCACTTTTCTCCTGTGCAGCCTTATAGTGGCGCAGGCGGATGTCACGCAAGTCGATGCAGATGGGGTCGTCCTGCTGCACCGTCATGGCCACGGCGTCGCTGGTCACGTAGCGGTTGGTGGTGCCAGGGTAGCCGAAGACAAAGGTGAAGTCGCCCTCGTCGACTCCCTTGAGCGAGATGGTCAGCGCCTTCAGCGGGCGGTAAGGCACGTTGTCAGCCGAGTAGGGGGCAGGCTTGCCGTCTTTGTCGGCATAGACGCGGAACATCGAGAAGTCGCCTGTGTGACGAGGCCACATCCAGTTGTCGGTGTCGCCGCCAAACTTGCCGATGTTCGACGGGGGAGCACCCACGAGACGCACATCGGTGAAGACCTCGTTGATGTACATGAAGTATTGGTTGCCGTAGTAGAAAGGCTTGATGACATACGAATAGTGGGTGCCGCGGATGGCTGCCTCACCCACCGACTTGATGTTTTTGTCGATGATGTTGGCACGCACATCGTCGGCCATATGGTCGTCGGTGCCGCGGAGCACCTGCTCGGTCACATCTTCCATCCGCACCAGACGGGTGACGCTCAACCCGGGGCAGGGCAGTTCCTGTTGGCGGTTCATGGCCCAGAACCCATTGGTCAGGTAGTCGTGTTCCACGGTGCTGTGGCTGGTGATGTAGTAGTAGCCGCAGTGGTGGTTGGTGAGCAGCAGTCCCTCGTTGGAGACAAACTCGCCCGTGCATCCACCGCCGAACAGCACCACGGCGTCTTTCAGACAAGCGTTGTTCACATCGTAGATGTCCTTGGCCGTGATACGCATACCGGCCTTCTGCATGGCCGCCTCGTTTTTGCCTAACAGCATGGGAATCCACATGCCTTCGTCGGCCATCGCGGCTGTTCCCAACACGACTGTCAGCAGGAGAAGAAATAATTTTTTCATTGTATGATGCTTATTTTGTTAAAGATTAATTGATTTGTGTCCTATGGTAAAGAAAATGCAAAGATAGTCATTTTGTGTGGTGTGGCAAAAAGAAAATGCAATAAATAATCTCTTATGGCGTTAATAGTTGACTTTTTCATTAACGATACAAGTGATATGCATCTGACTACCGACTACCCTTGGCCCTTCCTGTTGCTCTGCCTTTTGCTGGGCGCTGTCTATGCTGCGGTGCTCTATTTCGTGGGCAGGCAGCGGCCCTCGTTCCCCAAAGGATGGGCGTGGGCACTGGCCGCCTTGCGGTGTGTCGCCGTGTCGCTCATCGCCTTTCTGTTGCTGGCGCCATTGGTGAAACGTACCACCGGCGAGCACGAGAAACCTATCGTCGTGGTGGCGCAGGACAACTCGCGGTCCATCCTCTTGGGCGGCGATTCCGCCTATTACCAAGGCCCCTATGCCCGACAGATGGAGCAGACCCTCGACGAGCTTCGCAAAGACTACGACGTGGTCACCTACCTCTATGGCAGTGAGGTGCGGCAGGGCGACGCTCCCGCATATGACGATGGTGCCACCCATCTGTCGCAGCTTGTCGAAGAGATAGGCAACCGCTATGCTGGTCGCAATGTAGGCGCCCTTGTGCTGACAGGCGACGGCATCTACAACCAAGGCGTCAACCCCTTGAGTGCCGTCGGCGCCGCTTTCCCCGTCTATACCGTCGCTTTGGGCGATACCACCGTACGACGCGATGCCGCGGTGGCCTATGTCCGATACAACCAGATAGCCTATCTCGGCAACCAGTTCCCCATCGAGGTGACTGTCAACGCTCATCGCATGGCCGGCGAGCAAGCCACCCTCACCGTCAGCCATCAAGGCCGCACCCTCTTCTCTAAGACACTCCATTATACCGATGCCGACTTCAGTGCCACCGAGCAGATACTCCTTGAGGCCGACAAAGCGGGGCTCCAGACCTATACCGTCGCCCTCTCCGTAGGCAAGGAGGAGGTCTCCTCTCGCAACAACGTCCGCACCTTGGCCATCGAGGTCATCGACGGACGGCAGAAGGTGGCCATCGTGGCCGCCGCACCCCATCCCGATGTTGCCGCCCTGCGGCAGAGCATCGCCCACAACCGCAACTGCGAGGTCACCGCTTTCCTCATGGGCGATGTCAAAGGGTCGTTGGCCGACTACGACCTTGTGGTCTTCCATCAGCTGCCGGCCAAGACAGGCGGTATGCCTTTGGTGGAGCAGACGGTGAAAAACCACGTCCCCATCCTCTTCGTGCTGGGCAGCCAGACCGACATGGGCCGTTTCAACAGCCTGCACCTCGGATTGGAGATACACTCCAAAATCGACCGTACCAACGAGTCGACTCCCGTCTTCAACAACGCCTTCTCTCTCTTTGCTCTCGACGAGGCCACGGCACGTCACATCGAGCAGTATCCTCCTCTGACGGCCCCCTTTGGCGACTATCGTAGCGCCGCCAACACCCAGAGCCTCTTCACCGCTCGCGTCGGCAACGTGGGCAGCGGCCTTCCCCTGCTGGCCTTCACTAATCAGGGCGATGTACGCTATGGCTTTGTTGCTGGTGAAGGCTTGTGGCGATGGCGACTGGCCGACTATCAGGAGCATCAGAACCACGACGATTTCGACGCCCTCGTCTCCAAGATGGTCGTCTACACCTCCATGCGGGTCAACAAAGACCGCTTCCATGTCGAGACCAAGTCGCTCTATCAGGAGAACGAGACGGTGCAGATCGACGCCCAGCTCTACAACGCCAACTATGAGTTGGTCAACACTCCCGACATCCGGCTCACCCTCGCCAGCGACTCCGGCACACGTGCCGAATACCTCTTCAGCCGCACCAGTAACAGCTATAGCCTTGGCTTGGGCCACCTCCGTCCCGCCACCTACCGCTACACCGCCACCACACAGTACGACGGACGGCAGCTGACCGCCACCGGCTCCTTTGTCGTCGAAGCCCTACAGCTCGAAGACCTCAACCTTGTGGCCGACCATGCCCTCCTCAACACCATCGCGCAGACCACCGGCGGTGTCATGCTATCCCCCGACAGCCTCTCTGCCTTGCCACGGCTGCTCCGCCAACGCGACGATATCAAGACCGTCGTCTATTCCAACACCCGCTACACCGAATTGCTCAACCTGCCCCTTCTCCTCCTCCTGCTTTTGCTGCTGATGGGAGCCGAATGGGGCCTGCGCAAATACCATGGCGAAATCTGACCATCGCACACGTCGACTGCCCACGCTGGTAAAAGACGGCACCAAGCTCGTCTCGGGCAACGTATGGGGGCAAGCCATCGCCTTCCTCTCATACCTTGTCCTTACCCGACTCTACAGCCCCGACGACTTCACCCTCTACAGCCTTTTCTATTCCTATATCGAGGTGTTGATTATCCTCTCCACCTGCAAGTATGAGCAGGCTATCGTCGTGGCTCCCAATGAAGACGAAGCCGCTGCCATCACGCGGCTCTCCTTGCGGCTCAACGCCGTCGTCTCTGTGGTGTTGCTCGGCGTGGTGACCCTCCTTTGTCTCTTCCCTGTCGACGGCACCCTACATTGGGTCGGCGAGCATCCCCTCGTGGCCATGCTCATCCCCCCCATGGTTTTCCTCTGTGGCACCACCCGTGTATACAGTTTCCTTTTCAACCGAGCCAAACGTTTCGGCCCCATCGCCCTCTCTGAAGCCGTCACTGCCACCACTGGCGTGGTGGCCAAAGTGGTGATGGGCCTCTTCTCTGCCCTCCACCTTGTTGGTATGCCCTTGGGCACCGTCATAGGCAAAGCTGCTGGCAATATCAACTATCTCATCCGTCTGCGGCGACCCCCCTTCTCCACAGGCATCGGCCCCCTGATGCGACGCACTGACGGCACCCATCTGAGAACCGTCGCTCGACGCCATAGCAACTATCCCCGTTACACCATGCCCAAAGAGTTGGTCAACAGCCTGGGCTACAACCTCCCTTTCCTGTGGTTGGCCGCCCATTTCGACCATACTGAGATAGGCCTTTTCTCGTTGGCCCTCACCGTCTGTTTCCGTCCCATCAACCTCTTCAACACCGCCTTCGAGAAGTTGCTCTATGTTCGGTTGGCCGAGAAAGTGCGGCAGCGGCAGACCATCGCCTCCGACATCCGGCGTTTCCTTCTTTATGTCAACCTTGTCGCCGTTCCCCTCTTTGTCGTCGCCTTTTTTGTCGCCGAGCCCCTGATGGTGTTCCTCTTTGGTGCCAAGTGGGTAGGCTGTGGAGCCTATGTCCGTTGTCTGTTGCCTTGGGTGTTGTTGATGTTGTCGGCCACCTCGCTGATGTTTCTCAGCAACATCTTTTCTCGTCAGCGTACCGAGTTTTGGTTCTATGTCATCCTGTTGGTGCTTCGTGTCGTCGCCTTGGGTGTCGGCCTTGTGCACGGCAGTTTTCATTTGGCCATTCTCCTCTTTGCCGGCAGCGGTGCCTTGGTCAACCTCGCCTTGTTGGTGTGGCAGCTGTCCCTTGTGCGGAGGTACGAAAAAACGCTTTAACCCAAATTGGTCATTAGAAAAATCATCTACTCCTTCCCAGGTGAGCCCTAACCATTAAATTTGCATTTTGGTAGTATCTACCACTGCTAAAAAACGGTGGTAGAACAATCTATCCACCGTTTTTTAATTCTATTTATCAGTCACTTGTATATTATTTTCGGGAAAAGCTTTGTCAATTGGAAAATAGTTTGTATTTTTGCAGTCGAATCCCCCTCAAGTAGGTTCGCCGAAAGAGACCCAGCCAGCGGCAACGTTGGCTTATTTTTTAGAATATGGTAAAACAAAGAGT
>CAJOQB010000123.1 GCA_905236405.1 uncultured Bacteroidales bacterium | reverse complement strand
TTTGGTGCCCAGGACAGGACTTGAACCTGCACTCCTTGCGAAATACGCACCTGAAACGTACGCGTCTACCAATTCCGCCACCTGGGCTTGCTTTAGCCTTTGGTGCCCAGGACAAGACTTGAACTTGCACGCCTTAATCGGCACTACCCCCTCAAAGTAGCGTGTCTACCAATTTCACCACCTGGGCTTATTGTCGGATTACTCGTTCCGAAAAGCGAGTGCAAAAGTACATCTTTTTTTATTACCACCAAAAAAAATTCTTTCAGAGCCTCTTGTAGGCTGTATAATCTGTTGAATAATAACCATGAGAGGTGGAAAATTATTTTGTTGCGATGCAGTAAACAGATATGCCTCGAACATTATTCTTCGGGCAAGATTGTAAAAATTTGTACTTTTGCAAAATCGACAACGCAGTAACAATATGCAGCTTTTCTACACAGATAATATAGAATCAGAGTTTTACACCCTCACCGAGGAGGAGTCGAAGCATTGTGTCAGGGTGCTGCGGATGGCTGTGGGCGACAAGCTTTTCCTCACCGATGGACGGGGGACGCTGGCGGAAGCTTGCATTGTCGATGCCCACCCGAAACGTTGTGAGGTAAGAATCGAAAACCGGAAGGAACACTACGGGGAGCGGCCATATCGTTTGCATCTCGCTGTGGCTCCCACCAAGAATATCGCCCGTATGGAATGGCTGGTCGAGAAAGCTGTCGAGATAGGCATAGACAGCATCACCTTCGTCGTCTGTCAGCATTCGGAGCGTACCACCCTCAACATCGAGCGGCTCGACAAGATTGCCATCAGCGCCATGAAGCAGTCGCTCAAGGCTTATCGTCCGTCGATAGAGACGATGTCGTTCGATATGTTCATGCAGCAGAAGTTCGACGGCTTGCGTCTTATCGCCCATTGCGAGGGCGACGACCGAACCCCTATCCAATCGGCGTTGACCGAACGGACGAATGTGTTGGTTCTTATCGGCCCCGAGGGGGATTTCTCGCCACAAGAGGTGTCGACGGCACTCGACAACGGCTTTATCGCTGTCACCCTCGGCAACAGTCGGCTGCGCACCGAGACGGCTGCCCTCTACAGCGTGGTGGCCGCCAACCTGATATCATGTCATAACTAAATCGTATTATGAAACACGCTCGAATAATCATTGCTTTGATGCTCCTGTGCGGCCTTTCGGCCACGGCACAGCAGACGCAGATAGCATTGGTGCGGTACAACGGAGGCGGCGACTGGTATGCCAACCCTACATCGCTCACCAATCTCATCGCTTTCTGTAATGCCGACCAGCAGATGAACCTTAACCCCGAGTATGCCACTGTTGATGTGGGCAGCAGCGAGATTTTCAACTATCCGTTTCTCCACATCACGGGTCACGGTAACATCGTCTTCACCGCACAAGAGGCACAAAACCTCCGCAACTATCTGACGGGTGGCGGCTTCCTGCATATCGACGACAACTACGGCCTTCGCGAGTTCGTCGTCCCCCAGATGAAGAAGGTGTTTCCCGAGCTCGACTTCGTTGAACTTCCCTTCAGTCATCCCATCTACCATCAGCGTTACGACTTCCCCAACGGATTGCCCAAAATCCACGAGCACGACAACCTGCCGCCCAAGGGCTACGGGCTTGTCTACGAGGGCAGGGTGGTCTGTTTCTTCAGTTGGGAGTGCGACTTGGGCGACGGATGGGAGGATCAGGATGTCCACAACGACTCGCAAGAGACCCGTATCAAGGCCCTCCGCATGGGCTCCAACCTGATTCGCTACGCTTTTATGGGCGACGAATAGGATGCCCAATTCCCGTTTTTCCGCTTTGTCCAAACTAATTGTCCAAGGGTCATTGTTGGCATGATGGTAAAATTAAACATCATTAAATCAGTATACAAAAGGAAAAGTTGAAAATAAAATTTGCCAGTATCAATAATTGTTGTACTTTTGCATCCGCTTTCGACAGATAGAAAGCCATTCAAGATGGTGGGCGTAGCTCAGCTGGTTAGAGTGCCGGATTGTGGTTCCGAAGGTCGTGGGTTCGAATCCCACCTCCCACCCTCAAGAGAAAAAGACTTCGATAGTTTCGAGGTCTTTTTTTGTTTCCACAGGTCTTGTCAAAAAAAAAGCGGGTCGGCAAAATATTGATAACTTCTTTTCGTTACATTGGTATCGATAAAGCAAAAAGGGTATTTTTGCAATCGATATAGCAAATCAGAACAAAAATGAAGCAAAAGAGAATCATTATATTAGCCCTGTTCTTTGCCTTGACGTCGGGCTTATGGGCACAGAAGAGCCACATCACCGAGTTCCGCAACCAGGACTTCCCTGCCCAGATGCTGGAATACCTCAACCAAGCCACCAGCGACAAGGAGAAGAAAGCTGCCAACGAGACGCTGATAAGGAGCTTCACCAACGTTTACAACAGCTGGGACCTCGAGACAAAAGACCGCTATGTGGAAATCAGCAACGTGGTGCTCAAGCTGAAGGTGCGACAGTTGCCCGATGTCTATAACTTCATCGCCACCACGGTGTTGGTGTACAACAGTACCACCACCGACCGCGACAACTTCGACGAGTGGCTGAAGTGTATCGAGTTCATCCAGAGCCGCAACAAGAAAATCAAAGACTTCACCGACTATATTGAGTTCACGGGCCTGTTCCTCAACGACCGTATGCTCTACAAGAGCCGATCCTGCACATGGCAGACACAGCAGGGCGCTGCCTATCGCCTCCAGTTGGTGGGCAACGACATTGTCTACACTTTCGACAAGCCGATGGAGCTCTACTATAGCAGCGGCGACGACAACGGCACTATCTACGGCACGGCAGGCAAATATTACTACTTCGACTTCAAGTGGGAGGGTAGGGGAGGCCGCCTCAACTGGGATCGTACCGGTCTTCCTGCCACGGTGTGTTGGGCAGAGTTGAACCGCTACGAGGCCATCACCAAGTTCCCCAAATTCTCGGCTGACTCGGTGCGGTTCACCAACTCCAACTACTTCACCTCGCCCATCTACGGTCATGTCGAAGAGGCGTTGAGCGCCAAGGTGGAGCCCGAGAAATACAGTTTTCCCAAGTTCCGCAGCTACCAGCGCGACTTCCGCTTGACGAACATCCTGCCCGACGTGGATTACAGCGGCAGCTTCATGATGAACGGTGCGAAGTTCGTCACCTCCGACGCCAAGAATCCCGCCACCCTTATCTTCCATCGCAACGGCAGCCCCTTCATCACGGTGCAGAGCACCAAGTTCACCATCACCGCCAGCAAGGTGGTCAGCGAGAACGCCAGTGTCAAGGTCTACTTGGCCGACGACTCCATCACCAACAACGGCATCATGGTGCGATACAACAGCATGGACAAGCAGGTGATACTGCTCAACAGCAGCAAACGCAACTACTACGGCCCTTACCGCAACACCTACCACAACCTCGATATGTACTGCGAGCAGATTGTGTGGAAGCAAGCCGACGACGTACTCGATATGTCGATGCTCGGTCAAAGCGGCGACCAGACCTTCGCCACCTTCGAGAGCCGCAACTACTACAGCGAAGCCAAGTTCCGCAAGATTCAGGGCATCGACCAAATCAACCCCATCCTGCGGATGTATAAATACATGAAAGAGCGGGGCATGACCTACGACTTCTTTGTCGACGAGTTCGCCCAGTATATCCATATGGACATCACCCAAGCCAAGCTGATGGTGCACAACCTGGCAGGCTCGGGCTTGGTGTCGTTCAACGAGCAGGACGGCAAGGTCTATGTGCAAGACAAGCTGGTCGACTATGCGTTGGCTTACAGCAAGTCGTTGGGTGAGGACTATGATGCCATCGTTTTCGAGAGTGCCGCTCGCGGCACCAACGCCCAGATAGACCTCGGCAGCAACGCCCTGCGGATGCATGGCGTCGAGAAGTTTGTGCTTAGCGACAGCCAAAAGGTGGTCATCTATCCGAGGAAGGGCGAGCTCGAGGTGCACAAGAACCGCGACCTTCTTTTCAACGGACGCATCGATGCTGGCCGTTTCATTGTCCACGCCACCAACGTCGAATTCAGCTACGACAAGTTCAATCTCGACATGCCGCAAATCGACTCGATGTTCTTCTACGTCACCAAGTTCAACAACCCTAACGAAGAGCATATCGTCTACACCCCCCTCTACCACTTGGTGGGCGACATCCAGATTGACCGTCCCGACAACCACAACGGGTTGAAGAAAGCCAAGGAGTATCCCATCTTCAACAGCCACAAAGACTGTTTTGTCTACTACGACAGCAAGAGCAACTACAACGGAGCCTATGTCCGCGACCGTTTCTACTATACCGTGCATCCTTTCCAAGTCAAGGACATGGACGGCTTCAAGACCGACAGCTTGAAGTTCAATGGCGAGCTCAACTCGGCGGGCATCTTCCCCACCATCACCGAACCCCTCAGCGTGCAGCGCGACTACTCGTTGGGATTCATCGTCAAGACCCCTCGCAGCGGCTATCCCGCCTATGGCGGCAAAGGCCACTACAACAACCTCGTCAGCTTGAGCAACCACGGTTTCCGTGGACAGGGCACCCTCACCTACCTCAGCGCCACCGTGCAGTCGAAAGAGATGGTCTTCATGCCCGACTCGATGATGTCCACCTCCGACACCTTCTTTGTCAAACAGGATGCCACCTTCCCCGAGATTCTCAACGGACGTTGCCACCAGCATTGGTTCCCCTACGAGGACTCCATGCGTGTCGACCAGTTGGCTGGCGGCGCTCCCTTCAAGATGTATCGCCGCGATGCGTTGCTCAACGGGTCGGTGGTGCTG
>CAJOQB010000122.1 GCA_905236405.1 uncultured Bacteroidales bacterium | reverse complement strand
GAAAAACTAAACTTCGATGCTCCCAAAAACAAATTTTTTTTATATTTGCATTGACGTGTTGCATTCACATGTTGAACCTAAGAAGTGGTAGAAATTGTTAAGCGGTTTGCTTAGGAAAAAAGTTTTGCGTATGGCAGTCTACAAGGCCACCTGCAAAATGGGTCGTTTCCGACACACAACTGTACAATTTTTCTCATCCTTTTGCGTTTCAAAAGCCAAATGACAGAGAAAACATTCGAAACACGATGCGGCACGATTCACTATTGGGTGAACGAGAAAGAGGCGACCGCTATGGTCTTCTTGCCCGGCTTGACTGCCGACCACAGACTCTTCGACAAGCAGGTCGAATACTTCAAAGAGCGGTACAGGGTCTTGGTGTGGGACGCTCCCGCCCATGCCGCCTCGTGGCCGTTTGACTTCTCGTTCGACCTGAGGGACAAGGCGCTTTGGTTGGATGGCATCCTGCAACAGGAAGGGATAGAACGTCCCGTCATCGTGGGTCAGTCCATGGGAGGATATGTCGGGCAGATGTACGCCCAGCTGTTTCCTGACAAGCTGAAGGGCTTTGTCTCGATCGACTCGGCACCTTTGCAGCGGAGGTACGTGACGGCTGCGGAGATATGGCTGCTGAAAAGGATGGAGCCTGTCTATCGTCACTATCCGTGGAAGTCGCTGCTGAAGTCGGGGACGAAAGGTGTCGCCACATCGGAATACGGGAGGCGGTTGATGCACGACATCATGATGGTCTACGACGGCGACCAAGGGCGTTACGCCAAGCTATCGGGGCACGGTTTCCGGATACTGGCTGAGGCGATGGAGGAGAATCTCCCGTATGAAATCAAATGTCCCGCGTTGTTGATTTGTGGCGAGAAGGATCGTGCCGGCTCTTGCATCCGTTACAACAAAGCGTGGCACCGCGAGACGGGCATCCCCATCGAATGGATTGAGGGTGCCGGCCACAACTCCAACACCGACGACCCCGACAAGGTCAATCGGCTGATAGAACGGTTTATGGAAAGACTATAGAGGGTCAGACTTCAAAGGTCTTGTCGACTCCCATGGGATTCAAGGATTGATGATTCTTTTGTAATGCTGTTGCTTCGACCCAAGGCTGAGCCAGAGGTCGTTGTCGGTACTCTTGACGATGTGGAGGGTGTCGCTGAAGGGGACGACGGCTCGTTCCTCGAAGCGTTTGCCGGAGAGCACCAGGTCGTGTCGCCGCAGGCTCCATTGGGCATACTGCACGGTGGATTGGTTGATGCTGGCAGCCAGTCCGCCCTGCGACAACTGGAAGCCCAACGGGGTGCCGCTGTCGTAGGTGTCGGTGGTGGCCCACTCGCCCAACAGGTGGCTTTGTTGGCGGTGGCACGAGGTGAGGCAGCATGGCAGGATGGCCAAAAGGATAAGGTATTTCAGTGACTTCATAGGCTTTATTGAACGCTAAATCGAGCGGCAAAGATACGCAAAGTTTTCGAACGCCAAACTTTTTTCTCGTCATATAAAGAATAATGTGTATCTTTGCAGTCACTTTAGACCTGAGGGAAATGGCGAAAAACGCTATGAAAACAGGATTGAACAATATGAAAATGATGAGAAAGACACTGCTGTTTCTGCTGTGCGTCGCCTGCATCGGCTCCGCTGCACATGCATATGATTTTTCGTTTACAAAGAACGGACAGACACTGTACTACAATTTCCTGAAAGACAAAAACAGTGTCGAGGTGACTTATGAAAACCTTGCCGGACAAGGGCAGAACTACCAAGACATCACGGGGACCCTCACCATCCCCGAACAGGTCGAATGGCGTGGAAACACCTACAATGTTACGGGTGTTGGCGACGAGGCTTTCAACGGCTGTCGCGGTATCACCATCCTCTCGCTTCCCCAGACGGTCACTTCGATTGGCTCCAACGCTTTTCGGGAATGCAGGGGGTTGAGTTCGCTGATTCTCCCCACGACGGTCACTTATATCGGCGACGCCGCTTTCTGGTCGTGTATCTCGCTCTCCATAGTGAACATCCCTCATTCGCTGAACACCATCAGCGCCGGCACTTTTGCTTATTGCAAGGCGTTGACCACCATCCTTATCCCCCGTTCGGTCACCACTATTGAGAATCATGCTTTCCGCGGTTGTATCAACCTCACGACGCTCATCCTTCCGGCATCGGTGACCACCATCGGCAACCACGCTTTCGAGGATTGCAGCAGTTTGTCGACGCTGATTCTCCCCAGTACGGTCACCACCATCGGCAGTCATGCGTTCCGTGGCTGCACTTCGTTGGTCAACCTGGTGCTTCCCAACTCCATCACCACCATCGGCGACTTTGCCTTCCGTGGTTGCGACAAACTGACGGCGGTGACGCTCCCCGATGCCCTCACGGCTATCAACGACGGCACCTTCGTCCATTGCCGTTCGCTCTCGGCCATCGCCATCCCCAGCACGTTGTCCACCATCGGGCAAGAGGCTTTCGAGGGATGCAGCAGCCTCACCTCGTTTGTGATTCCCGACTCGGTCACCAATATCGGCTGGAGCGCTTTCAACGGATGCAAGAACCTGG
>CAJOQB010000121.1 GCA_905236405.1 uncultured Bacteroidales bacterium | reverse complement strand
CGTGCCGATGGCGGTCTGACAGTACGTCGTCTGGAAAACAAGTTGGGCATTCACGGCTCTCCCACCGCCGAGTTGGTTTACAAAAACGCTCCCGCACAGATTGTAGGCGACCGCAGAAAGGGTCTGATTAAATATGTCATGGCTCTGATGAATGGCGCTCGTCTGGGCGTGGGTTCCCAATCGGTAGGTCTGGCCGAAGCCGCCTATCGTGAAGCACTGGCATATGCTGCCACCCGCGAACAGTTTGGCAAGACCATCGACCAGTTCCCACAAGTGCAGGAGATGCTGGAGAACATGCGTACCAAAATCGACGCCAGCCGTACACTGCTCTATGAGACCGCCCGCCGCGTGGACATCACCAAATCGTATGAAGCTTTGTCCAAGGTGCGTCCCCTCACTCCCGAGGAACGAACTGACTACAAACTTAATGCCCGCATGGCTGACGCATTGACCCCCATGCTCAAGATGATGAGCAGCGAATGGGCCAACCAAGTGGCCTACGATTCCATCCAGATACACGGTGGTTCGGGCTTCATGCGTGAATACCCCTGCGAACGTATGTACCGCGATGCCCGTATCCTCACCATCTATGAAGGCACATCTCAGTTACAGGTGGTCGCAGCCGTGAAGAGCATCGGCACTGGACAATATCTGAACAACATCACTATGTACGACGAGCAGTTTATGGCCGCAGCCGAGAAGAGCGATGAACAGATGTCCCTTCGCCAACAGTTGATGGACATGACTGCACAATACAACACTCTCTATGAGCAAGCCCGTCAAATGGAAATTGTTCCCGAGCGTCGCCTCACCGAGATGCTTGCTTACATCACCATGGGCTATCTGCTTCTCCTCGACAGTCTGCGTTGCGAATGCTTCCTGCCTTCGTTGCGCAACCTGATTGCCATGGGCCGTGGCGAAATGGCAAAACACGCCACCTACATACATTAGTCCACTCACACGGAGGAAACATTTCCTCCTACAAATACTGACATCGACAGCGAGTGGGGATTTCGCAAGATCTCCCCCTCCTGTTTGTTCTTAGGTACATCATAAGCACCACAAAATATAATATATTATGCATAATAAAAGTCTGACCGTTGTTATCATTGCCTTGATGATGGGGCTAGCCGTCCCGATGCAGGCACAGGACACCTCCTTTGCCCGAAGCATTATCAAGGCACTCGCATCCGACGAGATGCACGGCAGAGGTGCCAGCTACAGCGGCGACTCGATAGCGGCAGCCTTTCTTCGCAACAAACTGCAGCAATTAGGCGTGGAGCCGTTGGCAGATAACTACTATCAGCCCTACACCTTCAACACATTCTCGATGGAAGGTCCCTGTTGGATGAAAGTCAACAACCGACAACTGAAGGTGTACGACGAGTTTCGTCCCACTCTGTGGAGCAGCACCATCAACGACGACAATATTGAACTGGTGAAAGTGCCAGTGGAGACATTCCTCAACAGCGAAGCCCTTCAACAGTTTATTGCCAAGAAGAAAGGTAAATTAAGCGACTGCTTCATCTATCTGGATTGCTCCAATGTGACATTCGCCGACAAAGAGCAGGAACGCAACTATCGTCAACGATTGGCCGAACTGCGTCGACGCAATCCCTTTGGCAGTCGCGGTATCATCGTGGGGCTCAACAGCCTTAACACCACATCGCCAGCTGGATGCGACTATATTCACGGCTACGACTATATCGAGGTGCTGGCCAGCGTAATGCCCAAACGCATCAAACGTCTGGGCATTGGCATCACCAGCCAGTTCCGCCATGACTATCACACACAAAACGTGCTGGGCGTGGTGCGTGGCGAAGTGGACACCATGATTGTCTACACTGCCCACTACGACCACCTGGGTATTATGGGGCACGCACTCGACACCAAAAACGAAAGCATCGTGGGCGACGAAGTAATCTTTCGCGGTGCCCACGACAATGCCAGCGGTGTGGCAGCCGTGATGGACTTGGCACGAATGACCGTGGAAGAA
Source organism: uncultured Bacteroidales bacterium (assembly GCA_905236405.1). Classification (GTDB taxonomy): domain Bacteria; phylum Bacteroidota; class Bacteroidia; order Bacteroidales; family P3; genus Colimorpha. Next base: position 1,310 of record CAJOQB010000121.1, on the reverse strand, counting down.
AAACCGCATTACACCACCGTCTTCATGTTCTTCAGCGGAGAAGAGTCGGGGCTCAAAGGCTCGGCCTACCAAGCAGAACATCCTTCCATCGACTTCAGCAAAGTCCGCCTATTGGTCAACATCGACCTCTTCTGCGGTGGCGAGGAGGGCATCATGGTGTTCAACGCTAAAGCGCCCAACACACAGTTCTTCTTCGACCGATTGGTGAAACTGAACGAAGCACTCAATATTGCTCCCGAGATTCGTCCACGCGACATCTCTCCCAACAGCGACCACTGGTCGTTCCACACCCTTTGTCCCGTACTCTATGTACTGTCCCTGGGGCAGCCCTATGGTGGCTACCATTCACCCGACGACGACTGTAAAGGCTGTGGACTTCAGTATTATCACAACTATCTTGTGCTTGTCAGCACATTAGGTTTATAGACTCAAAAAGAAAGAAATATGAATTATCATCTTGCAGAAACAAAACAGCTGGAGCGTACCACACTCTTCCTTTACGGCGACGAAGTGGCAGCCAAGATGCTCCCTCTTAAAAAAGACGAGATAGCCTATCTGGATGCTTGTCGTCAAAAGAACCGCGACAGCTTGGTGCAACTGCACCGTTTCAATGCCACCAAGGAACATTACTCTCTGTGGATTGTAAACTACAACAGCGAACTCGAAGGCAGCTTGGTCAACGAGAAATTGCGTCGTGCCGCTGCCACATTGATGGACAAGCTGGCAGAAGAACAAACCAACGACATTGCCATCAGCGGTGCCGGTATGCTCACCGAAGAGCTGATTGCCTTTGTCGAGGGTCTTACCTTTGCCAACTACAAGTACGACAAATACAAAACCAAGAAGGACTTCCATATAGAGAACATTGTCATTGACGAACGTTTCCTCAAACTTGAAGACCTGCACCGCAACATGGTTTTGTGGAAACATATCGAACAGTGTCGCAACTGGGTCAACGAGCCGGTGATGTATCTAAACGCCGACAAACTGGCGCAACAAATCAAAGCCGTTGCCGAACCGTTGGGCGTGAAGGTGACCATCTATGAGCAGAAACAGATTGCGTCGATGAAGATGGGTGGCTTGCTTGCCGTCAACCGTGGCAGCGTCGATGAAGCCCGCTTTGTGGTGTTAGAGTACCATCCTGCCGATAGTGTCAACGATCAGCCTGTCGCCCTCGTGGGCAAAGGCATCACCTATGATACCGGTGGATTGAACATCAAGCCCGAAGACTACATGCAAGAGATGAAGAGCGACATGGCTGGTGCCGCCACCATGGCCAGTACCCTGTTGGCCGCCGCCGAGAACCATCT
>CAJOQB010000120.1 GCA_905236405.1 uncultured Bacteroidales bacterium | reverse complement strand
GGCTTGACGAGCCACCGCCTGTAACTGTTGTGGCGTACAGGTGGCAATGGCCTGGAAGAGGTTGTCAGTGAATCGCTCGTCTATTCGTGATGTCTGCATAGAGCGGTAACGTTCGCCACGTTCAAAGATTCCGTCAATGCTGCGAAGGAAATCGCCGACAAGATAATGGCGGACCACCTCGAGCTCTTCGGCATCGACAGGCTCATTGCACAAACGGTCCATCTCTTTGTATATCTCTTTCAGTGCAGGTTGGGAATACTGGCATCCCACATCGGTATTGATGAAGAACAGCAGGTTGTCCCGCATCAGGTGGCTATAGGAATAGATTCCGTAAGTGTACCCTTTCTCCTCTCGAATGTTGCTCATCAGCCGCGAGCCAAAGTAGCCACCCAAAATAGTGTTCAGGACAGTGAACAACGCATACTCTTGGCTGTCCCACCGCCACGGGAGCCGTCTGCCGATACGAAGTGTGCTTTGTACCGCATTGGGGACAACAGCATTGACTGCACGGAATGTTTCGTGTGCAGGGATTGGATAATCCGCAGGCTCGAAGATGTCACCCGTGCCTTGTTCGTCACATGACACCTGCCCAAATTGCTTGTCAATAAGTTCAACAAGCCGGGCGTCACAATGACCTGCTACCACCATCTGCATCTGCGAGAGATTGTAATGCTCGCTGTAGAAACGACGGACATCATCGACCGTCAACTTGTCCACATCCTCCACCTCGGCATAGACCCCATAGGGATGAGTGCGACCAAAGATGTCGGCATAGAAAAGATTGCGTGCCACCTTTCCCGTCTCCATCTGTGCCGACAGTATTTTTTGGCGGCGCTTGGAGAGGAACACAGCAAACTCGTGTTCTCCAAATACAGGCTCGGCAAACAGTTCATACACCAAAGGCAGCAGTTCAGGGACATAACGACGAAGGGTATAAAAAGAAAGCGTCGACATGACTGTGTCGACATTTTTGTCGACAACAATACCACGAAAGTCCATCCATTCGGCCACCTCTTGGATAGAATGTTTCTTTGAGCACTCGCCCAGCAGGCTGTTGGTTGCTGCCGCCTGCAGCAACTTGCTCTGGTAGGCCGCCCCCGCAGGGAAACAGAAGTCAATCTTCACCAGTTCGGTGTTGTTGTCAGGAAAAATGGCAAGCACCTTCCCGTTGGGCATCACGTGCTTTTGCGGCACAAGGCCCGAACGGTCTATCTTGTCTATTGCAATGTTCATGGTAATAAATGATGGTTAAAACCGTACAGTCAGTTTGATATTGACCTGTCGAGCGGTGAGATAGTTGGCCACACGGTTGTAGTGGTTGCTGTAGTCGGTGACCCAAATATAGGAGACGACATTACGGTAGTTGAAAAGATTGAATACTTCGACCCCCAACATCACATCGTCGACATATCGGAACAGTCGCCAGTTGCGTAGCCCCTCGATGTGCGACAACTCGATGGTGTTGCCCCAGTCGACACGGAAATAGGCAGGCAAACGGTAGTCTATCTCTCGATTGAGCATCTCGGGATGGGTGACAGGCAATCCTGTGGCATAGATAAAGTTGAGGCTCATCCGCCAGAAGGGGAACGAGGGCACATAGTCTTGGAAGAATATCTTGGCCGAGAAACGTTGGTCGGTGGGACGACTGAGCCACCCAAGGGTGTCCCCCAAGATGTCCTCCTGCGTCTTCATCACCGAGACACTCGCCCAAGACTCCAGTCCTGGAACAAAGTCGCCCGCCAGTCGCAACGACAAACCTGTGGCATACGCCACAGCATCGTTGTTAGCGTCGTAACGCACCCGTAGGTTGTCGATACGATAGGGAACCAAACCGGTGATATACTTATAATAAAGGTCGGTAGTAAGACGGAACGGTCGGTCGAGCCAATGGAAGTTCCAATCGGTGGTGCCTTGTATCTGATAGGAATGCTGTGTGGTGACGTCGAGGTTGAGGGTGCCGTCGTCGCGACGATACTCACGGTAGAGCGGCGGCTGGCTATAGACGCCTGCGGCCAAACGATAGACGATGTCTTGCTGTCGATTGGGACGGTAACTGAAACTCATTCGAGGACTGACCAGCCACCGTTGCGACATAGCGAAACCATTACGGACGGGTTGTGCATTGGTGGCAGTGGCATGCTCATAGGTGGTGCTGTCCACCCATACGGTGTAGAGCTGACCACGCACCCCTATCAGGAGTGCCAAATCGTCGACATCGTTGGTGGTGAAGTTGATGCTGCGTTGCACATAACCCATCAGCCGTGTGTTGGCCAACTGGTTTCGGGCATTGAGGTAGTTTTGCAATATGGGGCTGGTGGGCATATTGGTGCTGTCGCCTGGCACCACATCATGGTACGGCTGAGCATAGCCTGCCGAGTCAATCCATTTCCATTCACGCATTCGGTCGTTCATCTGGTCGCGTTGCAACCGCATACCAAAGAGCCAACTGCCCATGCGGGCGAAGCTATAGCCTTTCATCTCAGCCGACAGCACCGTGGTGGAGAGATAGTTGCGAGCATGTTCAAGCGAGGTGCCCACGCCGCGTTCAAACTCGGAGTTGAGACTGTCGGTGCTGCCCAGGTTAACCTGATAAATCCAATACTGTGTCTGCACATCGTAGATTTCCTTTTCTCGGTTCTGCTGTGCCGACACAATCCACTTGAGATTGAACAAATCGGAGGGGTGCCAGTCGAGGGTCACAGCACCCAAGGCGGTGAAATAGCGGTCTTGCTCCTGTCCGTCGAAATAGGCTTCGTAACGCATCGGGTTAAAGAAACCGCCATACATCGTTGTCTGGCTCTCAGGCACCAACCCATAGACATTGCGGCTGGTGATGCCTAATACCGAGAGGTCGAGATTGGTGTCGATACGATAACCCAACACCATTTGGGCATCGGTATAGTTGGAGGTATAAACGCCCTCGGTCTCCAACGAACTGAAGATATAGTTGTTGGAGTGTTGTCGCAAACCAAAAGAATAGGAGAACCGTTCCTGCTTGCCAGCCAAGCCCTGCACCGAAGCGGTGGCACCCAGCAGACTGGCCGACACCTTGGCACGAAACTCGGTGGGGCGAGAGTATACCAAATCAAGCACCGACGACATCTTGTCGCCATAGGCGGCTTCGAAACCACCTGGTGCAAACTGGATATGGTCAATCATGTCGGGATTGATGATACTCATGCCCTCTTGCTGTCCGCTGCGAATCAGTTGGGGACGAAAGATTTCCACATCGTTGATATAGACAAGGTTCTCGTCGAACGAGCCACCCCTGACCGAGTACTGCGACGACATCTCGTTGTTCGAGTTGACGTCAGGCAGGGTCTTGAGCAGGTTCTCGATACCGGCATTGGGACCCACCACCTGTTCCAACCGCTGCCGCTCGATATGGGTGAACGTGGACATTCGCTGTTGGTCGTTGGTAATGTTGACACCTTTGAGCGTCTGCACCGACTCCTGCAACACAATATCCTTTACCCTTGTCTCGCCTCGGTGCAGCTGCACCTGAATTTCCACGGGTTGGGTGCCGACAAAAGAGAAACGTATGGTCAGCAGCGTGTCGGACGGCAACGTCAACGAGTAACGTCCACGCCTATCGGTCAGTACCGCCGACTGGGGTTGATAGCCCACCGTGGTCACCCCTGCATACTCCACACCGTTGCCCTGGGCATCTTCCACCACACCCCGCAAGGTGGACTGTGCCGTCACACGACACCCCACCATCAAAAGTACAAGGAGAATAAT
>CAJOQB010000119.1 GCA_905236405.1 uncultured Bacteroidales bacterium | reverse complement strand
CCTCGCCGATGATACTGCACTTGTTTGTGGAAAAGTAGGTCGCTGCCAATCTTATCAAGGGGAGTTCCGTTTGGGACTCCCTTTTTTTTGTTTGATAGATGGAATAGACAGGATGATACGATGGAGGTAATAGAACATCCATCGTATCTATTATTTTACTGTCGTTACAAATGAGGCTTACTATAGCCGGGGAAGTGTGATAATAAAGGTGGTGCCTTTGCCTATTTCGCTCTCTACATCAATGTTGCCGCCATGATGGTCAACCACTTGCTTGACGTAGCTGAGTCCGATGCCAAATCCTTTCACGTTGTGGACATTGCCTGTGGAGACACGATAGAATTTTTCGAAGATATGTTTCTGGTTTTCTTTGCTGATGCCGAGTCCTTTGTCAGACACGCGGACGATGATGCTGTTGTCTTGGGTTTGGGAACTGATGTTGATGTCGACCTGGTCGGGTGAATATTTAATGGCGTTGTCAATCAGATTATATATCATGTTGGTGAGGTGGAACCCATCGGCGGTGAGATTGGAGGGGTTAGCGTCGAGATGGAGCGCTAATGATCCTTGGCGGTTGGCAATTTGCATACGGAAGCTGTTGGCGGCGTCCTCGATAATGGCGTTGATGTCGACGTCTTGGAAGTTGAGGTTGAAGTTCTTGCTCGACATCTTGGAGCTTCGAAGAATGGATTCGATGAGGACTCTCATGCGACGGTTTTCGTTGTCGATGACGGTCAGATAGGTGTTCAGGTTGGTCGGGTCGGTACTTATCTCGGGCGTTTGCAACATTTCGCAGGCGAGCCCGATGTTGGTAAGCGGGGTCTTGATTTCGTGTGTCATGTTGCTGATGAAGTCGTTCTTCATCTCGTCGAGCCGCCGTTGTTTCAAGATGGTGCGGAACGATACGGAGAAAAGCACAAAGATAATGAGGATAAGGAAAATGCTTGTGATGAGATATATCTTGTTGTAGTCGTTGATGAGCAGCAGGGTGGTGGGGAATTGCAGGACGATGAAGTATTCGGTGGCGTTGTTCAACCCGCTGGGTTGGAAACTATAGCGATAGGGCGAGGAGAGGATTTCCTCTTTCTTCTCCTCGTTGTTGCAATAAAGGAACTCGTTGTTGTTAGAGCTGATGATGCCCAGATTGGGTTTGATGTCGATGCCGTTGTCGAGGAGTTCTTCGACGATGATGTCGTTGAGCAGTTCGTAGTTGAATGTGCTGCTTGTCATTAGGTTGTCGATGACATAGGCCGAGAGTTCGGAGACAAAACGGTCGTAGTAGTCGTCGCCACGAGTCAGCTTGTTTCGGCTGGTGAGTAATGAGTTGTAGGTGTTGATGGCGGCACTGTCGGCGCTGCTAAGGTGTGCGCCGGCAAGGGGGATAACGCTGTCTTGCAGAGCGACGTTGGGTTGGATGCGTGTGTCGTCGAAAAACAGGTCGGTATTTTCTCGCACCACATCCTTCAATCGGTCGTTGATATCCTCTATACGTTTATATTTAAGCAGTTTGTATCGGTCGTTTTGACTGATGTAGTCTTCGATCTTCATGCGGTTCAACTCGTCGATGACATTGTCCATCGCGTTGTTGACGCTGATGTTGAAGAGATTGTTGCTGATGGCGGCAGTACGGTTGGTTTGTACCACTTGTATGACAATCAGCCCGATGCCAGCCAGCGCAAACAAGGAGTAAAATAGAATGATGATTTTACGTTTCATGCTTGAATAACGAGCAATTTGTTACTTTTGTATAAAATGGGTAAAAAAACGTCTGTTTGAAAGCAACTTTTTTTTGTCATATCGAGCAAGTTCTGTAATTTTGCATCTTGATAGAAGAAAGCATATGATGACTTTAAATCACAAGAAAGCATGAAAATAGGTCTTATTGTTGCGATGGAGAGCGAGTACATCCGTCTGAAACAAGTGCTCGATGGGTGCGGCGACGGCAGCATCAACGGTAATGAGATTGTGCTGCTTCGATGCGGTATCGGCAAAGTCAACGCTGCGTTGGGGACGGCTCGTTTGATTGCAGAGCACCATCCCGACTGTGTTGTCAGCACAGGTGTGGCTGGAGGAGTCGACAGTTCTCTCCGGGTGATGGATGTAGTAGCTGCCAGCGAAACGGTTTACCACGATGTCTGGTGCGGTGACGGAAACGAGTATGGACAGATTCAGGGAATGCCTGCAAGATACGAGGCGCATCCCCTGTTATTGAAGACGGCAACAGATGTCAACCTTCCCGATGTGCGTGTGGTGGAGGGATTGACTTGTACCGGCGACCAGTTTATCACCGACAGGTCGGCCCTTGATGCTATCAAACGTCGTTTCCCTGAGGCTTTGGCTGTCGATATGGAGTCGGCTGCTATTGCCCATACTTGTTATCTGTATGAGACGCCTTTCCTTAGTCTTCGTATCTTGAGCGATACGCCAGGAAACACATCCGATCATCTGGCACAGTATATCAATTTCTGGGCCACCTTAGGTGACAAAGCTTTTCAGGTGGTGTCGGCCTTTTTGCAATCGTTGCCCAACAAATTGTAATGTGTCGTTGAAATTGATACGACGCACAAAAAGAAAACACGGCAGATGCTATTTGCTTCTGCCGTGTTTGTTATGATAAGTGTGAATGCTTACAGCGAAAGTTCGATAGGCTGCAGCATGTTCTCAGGTTTCATGATAATGTCCAACTGCTCTTTGGTGAGGATTTTGTGTTCCAGCACCAAGTCGATGACACCACGACCGGTCTCCAAAGCCTCTTTGGCAATCTTGGTGGAAGTCTTGTAGCCGATGTAGGGGTTGAGCATGGTGACGATGCCGATGGAACGCTCCACCAGTTCGCGGCAGCGTTTCTCGTTGGCCACAATGCCGTTGATGCAGAAGTGACGCAGGGTGTCGAGACCGTTCTCCAACAGGTGGATGCTCTCGAAGAGCGTGTAGGCGATGACAGGTTCCATAACGTTGAGCTCCAACTGACCGTTGTCGCTGGCGAGGCTGATGCACATATCGTTGCCGATGACCTTGTAGCACACTTGGTTCATCACCTCGGGGATGACGGGGTTGACCTTGCCGGGCATGATGGAAGAGCCGGGTTGGCGTTCGGGCAGGTGGATTTCGTACAATCCGCAGCGGGGACCGCTGGAGAGGAGACGCAAGTCGTTGCACATCTTGTTGATCTTGATGGCAAGACGTTTCATAGCGCTGCTGTAGGCAATCATGCAGGTGGTGGCGCTGGTGGCCTCGATGAGGTTGTCGGCCAAAGAGATGTTCCAACCGGTGATGTCGCGAAGCGCCTTGATGCAAGCCTTGCTGTAACCAGGCTTGGAGCAGATTCCGGTGCCGATGGCAGTGGCGCCCATGTTGACGATAAGGAACTCGTCAGCGGTGTCGCGCAGGTTTTTCAGTTCGCCACGCAGAGAATCAGCAAAAGCACCGAAAGTCTGACCGAGGGTCATAGGGACAGCATCCTGAAGTTGGGTGCGGCCCATTTTGATGACGTGCTTGAACTCTTCGCTCTTGGCGTCGAGGGCGGCAATCATTTTTTCCAGACGGGGCATGAATTCCAGGTGTTCAAGGGCAAGGGCCATATGAATGGCGCAAGGGTAAGCATCGTTGGTGCTTTGGCTGGCGTTCACCGTATCGTTGGGGGAGCAGTATTGGTATTCACCGCGTTGGTGGCCCATACGTTCGAGGGCAAGATTGGCGATAACTTCGTTGGCGGCCATATTGGTCGAGGTGCCAGCACCGCCTTGGATCATATCAATAGGGAATTGTTCGTGGTATTTACCGGCAATCAGCTCGTCGCAAGCCCAGACGATAGCATCGCGTTGTTCGGAGGTGATCATGCCAGTGATTTCATTGGCGATAGCGGCGGCTTTCTTTGTGATGGCCATACCTTTGATAAAATTGTGGTATTGGCTCAGCAGGTTTCCACTGATTTTGAAGTTTTCGATTGCACGGTCGGTTTGTACGCCATAATAGGCGTTGGCAGGAATTTGGCGTTCGCCCAAAAGGTCACTTTCGGTACGGAAATTCTTTTCGCTCATTGTAATGATTTTTTGAAAGTTTATTGTTGATTGTATTTTATATCAAAGATGTATAAATTAACAAGGAATAGTCGCTTTTATTGTGTGAGAAATAAAAAAATCATCTCTATAGATTCAATCTCGAAGTGCAACACCGTTGTGCAAAGATAGCAAGAATTTTTGTTTCGGGGAAGAAAAGTCCAAATATTTTCTG
>CAJOQB010000118.1 GCA_905236405.1 uncultured Bacteroidales bacterium | reverse complement strand
GGGCACCGACGAGAGGTCGATGGCAAAGAAATGCCACACCTGCTGCCAACCGTGCAGGGTGTCGAGTACGTGGAAGGTCGAGCTGTCGGTGGCGTCGGTCAAATAACCCACTTCGACATAGTCGGTGTTCAAGTGAAGATAGTACCATAACGAAAGCCACACGCTATCGGCAGCATAGTTGAGGCCCTCGTCGGGCATAATGGTGAAGCAGGTGGTTCCATTGTTTTTTATTGCCTTGCTGCCGCCATGGGCAGTATTGTCGTAAGCGTCGATGCCAACATAATGGTAGTCGAGATTGGGTAGTGCCCCCCACCCCATCGGGCGACTGTTGGACGTTGCATCCTCGAAGTCGTAGCAAATGCTGACCTGTGCCCACAAAGGAATCGCTGGCAGCAACAGAAGCAACCATAGCAACACCCTATTTGTGGTAAAGGACTTCATTATATTCGACAATGGATTAACGACTGCAAAGATACAACAATCATTGGTAATTGCACACAAATATTATAGGGGGGTGGCAAAACACTGATACACTTTATATTACTATATATAATAAATATACGAATTGTAAGTATTGCTGTTTTTTGCATCACAAAAAAACGAAAATGATAATTTTGTATCCTCAAAACACGTAAAGATTACCACCATGAAGCTGCAAGAAGTAATTGATTATCTTAACGCAACGCTGATGCCCTACTATCAGGAGGACTACGACAATTCGGGTTTTCTGCTCGGCGACCCGCAACGCGAATACACCGGCTCGTTAGTGGCGCTGGATTTGACTCCCGACGTCATCGAGGAGGCCATCGACAAAGGGCTGAACTTCATCGTCACCCACCATCCCTTCCTGTTCGGCAAGGGAACGCGACGCATCACCACCCGCAACGAGACGGGTCGGATGATATACCGGCTGATAGAGAACGGCATCGCCGTATACGCCGCCCACACCAACTTGGACAACCTGCGATGGGGGGTGAGCGGCATACTGGCCGAAAAGCTGGGAGTCAAAAACTGTCGAGTGCTGCAACCCAAACGACAGCTGCTCTGCAAAATGGTCACCTTCTGCCCCGAAAAGCAAGCAGACAAGGTAAGACAGGCACTACACGATGCTGGAGCAGGAAAAATCGGCCACTATTCACATTGCAGCTACAACATGGAGGGCGAAGGTCGGTTCCGCCCCGAAGAGGGCAGCCACCCCTTTGTGGGAAAACAGGGGGAGGTGCATCGCGAGCCCGAGACCCGTATCGAGGTCATCTTCGAGAAGCGGTTGGAGCACAAGATTGTGGAGCAGTTGCTCAAACATCATCCCTACGAAGAACCCGCATATGATATTTTGACTTTGGAAAACGAATACCCCGAGGTGGGCGGCGGCGTGGTCGGCGAACTGGAGGCGGCTATGACCACCGAGGATTTCCTACAGATGGTGAAACAAGTGACGGGACTTCCCGTGGTGCGTTGCTCCCATCTCTGCAAACCCAAAGTGCAAAGGGTGGCGTTGTGCGGTGGAAGCGGAAGTTTTTTGATTGGCGACGCCAAATCGGCAGGTGCCGACATCTTCCTGACAGGTGACTTGAAATACCATGATTTCCAACAAGCAGAAGAGGAAATCATCTTGTGCGACATCGGCCACTACGAGAGCGAACAATTTGCAAAAGAAATTATTTATCGCATCATATCAGAAAAGTTTTGTACTTTTGCTTGCCAAATTTCGGATAGAAAACACGGCTATGTTAATTACATTTAATTGATAAATAATTAAGTATCTATATATATGGCAAAGAAAGCTACTACCAAAAAAGTCGCAGAGACACAGGAAAAGAACGTTGTCAACGTGGTTCGCGATGTCGATATCGCTGTCGAGAAACGCCTTGTGGCACTCTACACCCTCCAGAAGGTCGACTCGGAAATCGACAAAATCAAAATCATCCGTGGCGAACTGCCCCAAGCCGTCCAAGATTTGGAAGACGAGATTGCCGGTTTGGACACCCGTATCGAGAACTTCGGCCTCGCCATGAAAGAGGCTGCCGACGCTGTCGTCCAATACGACAAGGAAATTGTCGAGCACCAAGAACAAATCAAGAAGTATCAGAAACAGCAAGACAACGTTCGCAACAACCGCGAGTATGAAGCCATCAACAAAGAAATCGAATACGCCGAACTGGAAATACAGCTCTGCGAACGCAAAAAACGGGAGGCCAAAGACTCGCAAGTCGACTTGCAACGCCATATCGATGCCGCCAAACAGCTGAAGGAACAAAACCTGCAAGACCTGCAAGTGAAGAAAGACGAGCTGGACGACATCATCAAGGAGACCGAGAAAGACGAGGTGCGTCTGCGCGCCAAGAGCAAAGAGCAGGAGCAATTCATCGAGGAACGCTACCTGACCGCCTACAAACGCATCCGCACCGCCGCTCGCAACGGTTTGGCCGTGGTCCAGATTGACCGTAACGCCTGCGCCGGCTGCTTTGCCAAGATTCCTCCCCAACGCCAGATGGAAATCCGTATGCACAAGAAGGTGATTGTGTGCGAGCATTGCGGACGTATCCTTGTCGACAGCGACATCGCCGACAAAGCCGACGAACTGTTAAACAAATAATCCCTTAAAACAACAATAACCCATGGTACATTATATCAGCCCTGAGCGTCTGACGCTGGAACGTGTCAAAGAAATCATCGACAACAAAATGACGCTGGCTCTCAGCGACGAAGCCATCGCCCGTATCGAGAAATGCCGCAACTACCTCAACAAAAAGATGGAAACGCAGAAGGAACCCATCTACGGTGTCACCACCGGCTTCGGCTCGCTCTGCAACATCTCCATCAGCAAGGAACAACTCAGCCAACTGCAGAAGAACCTGGTGATGAGCCACGCCTGCGGTGTCGGCGACGAGGTACCCCAAGAGGTGGTGCGACTGATGCTGCTGCTCAAGGTGCAGAACTTCTGTTTCGGATACAGCGGTGTGCAGCTGCAGACGGCTCAACGACTGGTGGATTGCTACAACAACGACGTGCTGCCTATCGTCTATCAGCAAGGTAGCCTTGGCGCTAGCGGCGACCTCTGCCCGTTGGCCAACCTGATGCTCCCCTCGATTCTCGGCATGGGCGACGTTTACTACAAAGGACGCCGCTGCGATGTCAAAGAGGTGTACGACGAACTGGGATGGAGCCCCATCGAGCTGCAAAGCAAAGAGGGTCTCGCCCTGCTCAACGGCACCCAGTTCATGAGCGCCTACGGCGTGTGGAGTGTGCTGAAAGCACAACGCCTCAGCCAACAGGCCGACATGATTCTGGCACTCAGCCTCGACGCTTTCGACGGACGTATCGAACCCTTCTACGAGTCGCTCCATATGGTGCGTCCCCACAAGGGTCAGTTGGAAACCGCCAAGCATGTCCGCGAATATCTCGACGGCAGCGAGATTATCGTCCGCCACAAAGAGCACGTTCAGGATCCCTACAGCTTCCGCTGCGCTCCCCAAGTGCACGGTGCCGCCAAAGACACCATCGCCTATGTGGCATCGGTTATCGAAACCGAAATCAACTCCACCACCGACAACCCCATCGTGCTCCCCGACGAGGATATGGTCATCTCGGGCGGTCACTTCCACGGCGAGCCTATGGCTATGGTGCTCGACTTCCTCTCGATTGCTGTCGCCGAACTGGGCAGCATCAGCGAACGTCGCACCTACCAGCTGATTGACGCCAAACGCGGTCTCCCCAGCTTCTTGGTGGCCAAACCCGGCTTGAACAGCGGATTCATGATTCCCCAGTATGCCGCTGCCAGCATCGTCAGCCAAACCAAACAACTCTGCTCGCCCTGCAGCGTCGACAGCATCCCCTCCAGCCAGAACCAAGAAGACCTGGTGTCGATGGGCGGCAATGCTGCCACCAAGACCTACCGCGTGATGGAGAACGTGGAACGAGTGCTGGCCATCGAGATATTCAACGCCGCTCAAGCCTTGGAGTTCCGTCGCCCGCTGAAGTCCAGCCCCTTCGTTGAGAAGATGGTGGCCGATTACCGCAAGGTGGTCAACTTTGTCGACATCGACCAGGTAATGTACAAACATATCCACGCCAGCGTCAAATTCCTGCAAGAGCAGGCTCTTTAACAACATTCTTTTTGTCAACCACCAAGGGCATCTCCTAACAGTCAGATGCCCTTTCTTTTAAACACAGTCATCATGTCAAAAAGAGTTTATATTCTCATTTTGTTCTCCTTGTTGTTCGCCACACCCGCAATGGCACAAGTGAAGAAGGTTTACAACGAGGACATCAACCCCATGGAGCAAATCGACGCCGCTCTCTCACAAGCCCGTGAAGAGGGCAAATATGTGTTGTGCCAAGTGGGTGGCAACTGGTGCCCCTGGTGCCTGCGATTTGCCGAATTTGCCGACACCAACAAGGCTGTCCGCACCACCATCGACAAGAACTTTGTCTATATCCATATCAATTACTCGAAAGGCCACACCAACCCCGAAGCCATGAAGTTCTTGGACAACCCCGCCCGCTTCGGATTCCCCGTCTTTGTCATCCTCGACCAAGAAGGCAAACGGTTGCACACCCAAAACTCGGCCTATCTCGAGGAAGGCAAAGGATACAGCGAGAAGAAAGTCAACGAGTTTCTGCTCAACTGGACGCCCGAAGCCGTCAACACGCTCAAGTGACACACACCCTCGCCATCGTTTTTTTTTCACAAAAGGTGCAAGAAAATAGAAAGAATAGATACTAAAAAAATAAACAATCAACCTTAAAAACCCCACAGCCATGAAACGAATAGCCCTCACATTAGCCTTTATGGGATTGATGCTCACAGCATCGGCAAGTTCGCTGCGCTACTTCACCTTCTCGCAGGCCATGCGTACGGTCAACTATCTGAACACGCAGAACGAGTTGATGATTTATGCCGGCTATGAATACGAAATCGAGACCTACGTGCTGCTCAACGAAGCATGGGCCGAACGAGTCAACTCGCAGTTCTTCGAAATCTGGATTTACGGCTACGATGCCTATACCGGAGAGGAAATCATGATGCCCATCGACCTCAGCGCCATCTGGCTCTTCAACAACACCACGGGCCATATGTACAGCGCAGCCACCTATCTGCGCTTCCATCACACCCACCCCACCCCGACCTTCAGGTGGATGATTCCGCCCTACAATCCCTACACCCGTCCACACCACCCAGTTCACTTCACTCGCACCTACCACTATAACATTCACTGCTACGGATGGATGCCTCCCACGCCCAACCACAATCCTTACCACTACCACCACTACTATATGCGTCGCCCCAACGAGCCTGTACACTTCTACAGCACACCCTATACTCCTGGAACGCAGAGACCCGAGATCACTATCGGCCACGCTAACATGACCAATCAGGGCAGCGTCACCAACTCGGGCTCCAACAACGGCAACCACAACGCTGGCTCCAACAGCGCTACCACCCGCAACATGATAACCAACCCGGGTCACGCCACAAGGACGAGCAGCCGCACCAGCACCACCGCCTCGGGCACCACCACCACCACCCGCACCTCGGAAGGCACGGTGACCAACACCACCACTCGCACCACCTCC
>CAJOQB010000117.1 GCA_905236405.1 uncultured Bacteroidales bacterium | reverse complement strand
CCAACATCCCCCGTTCGCTCAACATCATCTGCCGCCGACCCCAGCATCTGCCCAACCCCAAAGTGCTGGCCAAGAAAGCCATCCGTAGGATTGAGCGAGATATCAATGAGATAAAAACGACGCTGATACCCAATGAGTAAGAAGAACCGTATAGGGGTGGTCTACAGCACCAATCCCGACTTCCAGTACCAGACCGACGACGACCAGCCCTTGCAGGAGACACTCCCCCTCGACCGGCAGCGGCTCACCGTCCGCATCGACCGCAGCCATCGGGCAGGCAAGCAGGTGACCCTCGTCACCGGTTTTGTCGGCACCGACGACGACCTCGACGCCTTGGCTCGTCTGCTCAAAGGCCGTTGTGGCGTGGGCGGCAGCGTCAAAGAGGGCGACATCCTCATCCAAGGCGACTTCCGCGACCGCATCGTCGATGTGCTGAAACAGGAAGGCTACGGCAAAGTCACCAAAGGCAACTGAAAAAAACAATAATAAAAACATGGAAACAGTTCCCGATTTCACCGATGTTCCCCAGACAGACCCCGTCAATTCGGGCTCTAAATTATGGAAAACCCTGCTCTTCACCTTTCTCGGTACCACCATGTCGATAGTCCTCACTTTTGGTGCCAGCCAGTTGGTGCAGCAGCAGAAGAAAGTGAAAGACCGTGAGCTGACCACCTTGATGGTTATCAGCAGCGTCGAGAAATTTGCACAGACATTGGACAATATAGCCTCCGAGATCGCCTGGCGCGACACACTCGCCACCATGCTTCTCGCCATCCCGATGGATTCGCTCGACAACCCCGAACACGAGCAGCTGGTCTCGATGCTTGTCATGGTAGGTTCCTTGCCGCAACTGTCGTACGACAAGTCGGCAGAGCAGATATTCTCCAACTCGATGGAGACATGGAAAAACCTGGGCAACTTCCGCTTCATCAACAACGTCGGCAAGTGCTTCGACGCGATAAAATACATACAGGAAGACTATACGAGCTTCATCGAGGAAAATGTCGAAGCCATCAACCGCGTTACTGACCGTCCCGACGAATACGCCGGAGAGTCAAAGTACTCCAAGGCCCTGCACGACCCCTTGGTCCGTTCCAATCTGTCGCAGTTGCACAAACGCTCCGACTACTACAGGTATCTGGCCGAATGTCTCCGCTACCTCAACTCGATGAGTATGTCGCTGATGAACGTATCGGAAGAGACCATTCTGGACTTTATCACCAAAAACGAGGAGGAAATGGACACCGACCGCGACGTGCCCTATCAGCAGAACTTCACCACCCCAAAAGTCAGTGTCGACAGCCTGCCCGAATTCTCCACATGGATTCAGTCGCACCAGTTTTAAAACAATCCGACTACAACCAGCTCCGAAACACACATGCAACAAGGCATCGGCAAAGTGACCAAAAGCAACTGAACACCATGCATCAAAAACCTTGGATAGGCCATCTGGCCAGCTTTGGCGCCTACGCCATCTTCGGCATCAATATCGTGCTCTGCAAAGACATCGCCAACGAAGGCGGCATCTCGCCCATAGCCCTCTTCACCTTCCGCTCGCTGGTGGCAGGCATCCTCTTCTGGATCCTCTCCCTTTTCCTGCCGCGGCAAGAAGCCGTCACGACGAGTGGTCGAGAACGTGTCCCCCGTGCCGACCTGCTCCGGATTGCCGTGGCCTCGCTGGTGGGGCTCTTCATCCCCCAGATGACCTTCCTCTCGGCCATCACCATGACCACCACCATCGACACCTCTATCCTCAGCTCCATGACCCCCATCATGACGATGTTCGTCGCCGCCATCTTCCTCAAAGAGCCCATCACGTGGAAGAAAGCCATTGGCGTCGCCCTGGGCCTTTCGGGAGCGTTGCTGCTCATCTTCAACAGCATCGGTGTCACGGGAGGAGTCGACCACACACGACCTATGGGCGTGCTGCTGCTGATTGTCAACACCTTCAGCTTTGCCTTCTATCTGGGCGTCTTCCGACCGCTGATCTCACGCTACAGCGTCGTCACCTTCATGAAGTGGATGTTCCTCTTCTCTTTCCTAATGTCGCTTCCCCTGTCGGCCAGGCAAATCTTCACCGTCATCGACTATCCCTCCGTCAGAGCACAGGTGTGGTGGGAGATAGCCTACCTCATTTTCTTCGCCACCTTTGTCGCCTATTTCCTCATTCCCTTGGGACAGAAACACATCCGACCCACACTGGTGAGCATGTACAGTTATCTGCAGCCCATCATCGCCGCCGCCATCAGCATCAGTATGGGGCTCGACACCCTCAGTTGCCAAAAAGCGTTGGCCGTGGCGCTGGTCTTTGCCGGCGTCTATGTCGTCAACCGTAGCCGGTCGCTCGCCCAGACGCAGCGTGTCAAAAACTGACAGGATCTAAACTCGTCGCCGTCCCTGCCGCATTCTATTATCTTTTCACTACCATTTTTTTCATCACCGTGCCGTCCGTGGTCTGTATGCGTACCATGTAGCCGCTGGCAAATATTTGGATGACAGTTCTATTTACAGTTTACATTATAATTCGTCTTTGTTGTCCACACCCGGTTGATGGTTGTTTTTGTATATGCGGTGCCAACAACTCCGTGGCTTGACTGGACCAAAGCGGT
>CAJOQB010000116.1 GCA_905236405.1 uncultured Bacteroidales bacterium | reverse complement strand
TTATGCTTTTATTTTGTCAAAATTCTTTCCATATACACCCTGCACCTTGGCCACACTGACAAAGGCTGTAGGGTCGGTCTTGTTGATGAGATGCATGATCATCGACTTGTCGTTCTTGTGGACAATCATCATCAGCACCTCCTGTTCGGCCTTGGTGTAACACCCCTTGCCAGACAAAAGGGTGGCACCATGGCCGGGACTTTGGGTGATTATTTCCCCTATCTCGTTGGCTTTCTGTGAGAAGACAATGATTTGGTACGACTGTTTCGACCCGTCGACTGTCAAGTCGAGCACATAGGTCTTCACCATCATCACGATATAGCCAAAGACAACATTCTCAATCTTGTGCGAGACAAAGAAGATGCATGCGATGATGACAACGTCCATAAACAATATCACTTTGCCTGTACTGATATTGTAACGACTGCTGACAATCAACGCCACGATATCGGTACCGCCACTGTTGCCTCCAAAGTTCATCGCAAACCCGATGCCGAAGCCACACAACGCACCTCCAATGATAGTACACATAAAGGGACCAAACTGACTGACATCGAACAGGGTTTCGATATGCAAAATCTGTTGCCAAAAGATGAATAACAACGACGAAACGACAATACCGAACACCGAGTTGAGACCAAAACGGGCACCAATCATCTTCACCCCCAACAAAACAAAGAGCAGGTTGATTATGAGGTTAGTGGCACCCATCGAGAACCCTGTGAGGAAATAGACGATGGACGACACACCGGCTACGCCACCCGATATGACCGTATTGGGGAGCAGGAACGACGAGTAGCCGAAGGTGAACACCGCTAATCCGAAGGTAATCCATACATAGTTCAACCAATTATGTTCTTTGTTGTTTATCAGTTTCATATTACATTTATCTTAAACAAACACTACAACGGATTATTTTGGATATATCGTAGCAGCATCGAGAGTTGGTCGGGGCAAGATGTCCCTTTGCCGCCGCAATCGATACCGCTCACACGACCCATCACTTCGTCGATGGTCATCCCCTCCACCAAACGGGACACTCCCTGCAGGTTGCCGTCGCAGCCGCCCGTTACCCGCACCCTACGGATGACGTTCCCCTCGGTCAGCACCTCCATCAGATAGGAGCACACCCCTTCGGGCTGTCCTGCGGTATAGCGCATACCGTTGTCCATCTTTTCCGATTTGACGATTTGCATAGCGGTTATGATTGGATGTTAATCGTTTACCTTTATTCCGTACTGTCTTGCACCAAAGATGCTGCTGCCCACACGAACCATGGTGCTGCCTTCTTCGACAGCTATCGGGTAGTCGTGCGACATACCCATCGACACCTCTTTGAAAGCATCGCTATGGGCAAAATAACGCTGTTTCAACTCGGTATGGATGGTCTTAAGGTGACGGAACTCGCTCCGCACCAAATCCATGTCGGTGGTGTTGGTGGCCATGCCCATCACGCCCACTATCCTGACATGCTGCATCTGACGGTATGCGTCCGACTGCAGCAATGCCTCGGCTTCCTCCATCGAGAGGCCGAACTTGGTCTCCTCGGTAGCGATATGGAACTGGAGCAGGCAATCGACAACACGGTTGTGCTTGGCAGCCTCTTTGTCGACAGCCTGCAACAGCTCGAGCGAGTCGATGCTGTGAATCATAGACACATAGGGTATGATGTACTTGATTTTGTTGGTCTGCAAATGGCCAATGAAATGCCACTCGATGTCCTCGGGCAGCACAGCATGCTTGTCGCGCATCTCCTGCGCTTTATTCTCGCCAAACAGACGTTGTCCGGCATCGTAAGCCTCTTTCAAGTCTTCGACAGGCTTGGTCTTCGACACGGCAATCAGACGGGTGGTGTCTGGCAGTGTCTTCCTGATTTTGTTTAGATTGTCAGCTATCATATCATTATTTATTGGAAGGTTTCTCGGTGGTTGTTTTCTTTGTCTTGGCAGCACCCGAAGGCTTCTTCTTCTCCTTCGGCTCGTGCGGAGCCTCGGTGTAGGCCACACGACGGTTGGAGGTATCGCTCATCACCTCGGAGACCAGGTCGTAGACCATCTTCTTCATCTCCTCCATGAACTGCGAGGCGTCGAACTTGCCCGACTCGATGTCACGCAACTTCTTCTCCCATTGTCCGGTAAGCTCCGCGCTCTTGAGCAGTTCCTCGTGTATTATCTGTATCAATTCGATACCCGTTTGGGTGGCGAAGAGGCTCTTGCGTTCCTTTCGGATATACTGTCGTTTGAACAGCGTCTCGATGATGGCGGCACGGGTAGAGGGGCGTCCGATGCCGTTCTCTTTCATGGCGTCACGCAGCTCCTCGTTCTCCACCGTCTTGCCTGCCGTCTCCATAGCACGGAGCAGCGTGGCCTCGGTGTAGGGTTTGGGCGGTGTAGTCCATTTCTCGGCCAACTGGGGCACATGCGGCCCTTTCTCGCCCACGTCGAAACGGGGCAACGTGCGTTCCTCCTCCTCTTTGTCTTTCTCCTCGTCGGAGACCTGCTGTTGTTGGCTCCTACCCCACTCGAAGACGACACGCCATCCTGGCAACTCTATCTGTTTGCCGCTGGCTTTGAACTCTACAGGCTTGCCCTCCAAAGGCTTTACC
>CAJOQB010000115.1 GCA_905236405.1 uncultured Bacteroidales bacterium | reverse complement strand
CATACCAATTAGAGTCCCATCCGCGGATGATACCTAATCTGTTGCCAATTGGGTTAGTTTTTTGTCCCATTCTAAAATTCTTCTTTTTTATTAACTATTTTTATTCTTCTGTTGTAGTGTCGACACTCTTGGTCTCTTCCACGCGGCTTCCGAGGACCATTGTGATGTGGTTGGAGCGTTTGCGGACGCGATAGCCTCTGCCTTGGGGGGCGGTACGCATACGACGGATGGTACGGCCTTCGTCAACCATGATGCTTTTCACATAGAGCTGGCTGTCTTCGAGGCGGGCGCCTTCGTTTTTGGCTTGCCAGTTGGCGATAGCCGAAAGGAGGAGCTTACGCATCTTGGGGGCCGACTCACGAGGGCTGTATTGGAGGATACCGAGGGCTTTGTCAACATCGACACCACGGATCATATCGGCCACGAGACGGGTCTTACGGGGCGAAGTGGGGTTGTTGTTCAACTTTGCTACGTAATAGGTCTTGTTGGCTTCTTTGCGTGCATCTGCACTATTCTTTTTTCTACGTCCCATTTTCTTCTAATGTTCTAATTATTTTTTACCTTTGTCTTTTGATCCGGCATGGCCGCGGAAGATACGGGTGGGAGCGAACTCACCGAGCTTGTGTCCAACCATGTTTTCGGTAACATACACGGGGATGAATTTGTTGCCGTTGTGGACAGCGATGGTCTGGCCGACGAAGTCGGGCGAGATCATAGAGGCTCTGGACCATGTTTTGATAGTAACCTTCTTGTTCGACTGTTGTGCCTCGATTACTCGTTTTTCCAGTTTGTGGAAAATGTACGGACCTTTCTTTAATGAACGACTCATCTTTTCTCTTTTACTTTAATCGTTATTATTTCTTTCTTCTTTCTACAATGTACTTGCTCGATTGTTTCTTAGGAGCACGAGTCTTGTAGCCCTTGGCGGGGATACCCTTGCGGCTGCGAGGATGACCACCCGACTGGCGGCCCTCACCACCACCCATGGGGTGGTCGACAGGATTCATGACGACGCCACGGTTGCGAGGACGACGGCCCAACCAGCGGTTGCGACCGGCCTTGCCGCCCACCTCGAGGTTGTGCTCGGGGTTGGAGACGATACCGACGGTAGCGCGGCAGCTTTGAAGGATCATGCGCATCTCGCCCGAAGGCATCTTGATGATGGCATACTTGTCGTCACGCGACATCAGCTGTGCATAGGCACCAGCGGAACGCACCATCTTGGCGCCTTGGCCAGGACGGAGTTCGATGTTGTGGATAAGGGTACCGAAAGGAATTTCAGCGAGGGTGAGGGTGTTGCCCACTTCAGGAGCGACGCCGTTACCCGACATAATGGTTTGACCGACTTTGAGACCTTGGGGGCAGAGGATATAACGTTTTTCACCGTCAACATACTGCACCAGAGCGATGCGGCTTGTGCGATTGGGGTCGTATTCGATGGTCTTCACGACAGCGGGGACACCGTCTTTTTCGCGTTTGAAATCGATGAAACGATAGAGTCTCTTGTGGCCACCGCCGATGTAGCGCATGGTCATCTTACCCTGGTTGTTACGTCCACCCGATTTTCCGAAACCGAAAACGAGTCTCTTCTCGGGCTTGTTGGTAGTGATGTCTTCGTTGCTCACCAACACTTTGTGACGCTGACCCGGGGTGGTCGGTTTGATTTTCTTTAATGCCATTTCTGTTATCTTCTTTTTATCAGTTTATCAGTTTATCTGACTACTATTGTGATTTACTTTTTTCTTTGATTAGATGCTGCTGTAGAAGTCGATGGTATCACCAGCGGCGAGGGTCACGATAGCCTTTTTGAAGGCATTGGTGCGGCCCTGAAGGAAGCCCGACTTGGTGTAGCGGCTCTTGTTCTTGCCAGCATAGTTCATTGTATTGACATCGAGCACTTTGACGTTGTAGAATCTCTCGATTTCTTTCTTGATTTCTATTTTGTTAGCGCGTTTGTCAACAACAAAACCATAACGATTGTGGGCCACCGGTTCGGGTTTGCCCTTCTTACGCTGGATGCGGGTCAGCTTGGGAGCTGCAGCTTCCTCGGTAAGTCTCGTCATCTTTTCGCTGATCAGCGGTTTTACTATAATGTTCATCGTGTTAAAAATTCTTAATCTAAGTTACACTAACGTTTATTTTGTTGCCAATACGCGGCTAATTTCAGCAATTGAACCCTCAGAAACAACAAGATTGGTTGCGTTCAATATATCGTAAGTATTTAATTGCGATACATTTACAACCTTTACATTCTTCAGATTACGAGCAGACAAAAATACACAATTATTTTGATTCTCCATCACAAAGAGCGATTTTTTGTCATTCACCTTAAGATTGTTAAGGATTTTGATCATCTCTTTGGTCTTGGGCTCTTGCATCGTGAAGTTTTCGACGACCATCATGTTGTTTTCAGCGACCTTGGTGCTGAGAGCGCTACGGCGAGCAAGGCGTTTCACCTTGATATTCAGTTTAAAGCGATAGTCACGAGGTTTAGGGCCGAACACGCGACCGCCACCCACGAAGACGGGGCTGTTGATATCGCCCGAGCGAGCGCCGCCGGTGCCTTTCTGGCGTTTCAGTTTGCGGGTGGAACCCGATACTTCAGAGCGTTCTTTGCTTTTGTGAGTACCTTGGCGTTGGTCAGCGAGGTACTGCTTCACATCGAGATACAGGGCATGCTGGTTGGGCTCGATGGCGAAGATAGAATCGTCGAGGGTGATGGTTCTACCGGTTTCGCTTCCGTTGATGTTATATATCTTTAACTCCATCTTTCAAGTTTTATGATTGAACCTTTGGGTCCCGGTACAGAACCTTTAACAATAATCAAATTCTTCTCAGGGATAATCTTGATCACCTGCAGGTTCTGGACCTTGCAGCGGTGGTTACCCTTTTGGCCGGCCATACGCATTCCTTTGAACACGCGTGAAGGATAGGACGAAGCGCCTACCGAACCGGGGGCACGGAGACGGTCGTGCTGGCCGTGAGTCACATCACCAACACCGCCAAAACCGTGACGGGTTACAACACCCTGGAAGCCTTTACCCTTGGAGGTACCGACCACGTCGACGAACTCACCTTCCGTGAAGACGTCCACCGTCAAGACTTCACCGAATTTCTTTTTATGACCCTCCTCGAAACGGGTAAACTCAGCGAGATAGCGTTTGGGAGTGGTGTTTGCTTTTGCAAAATGGCCACGCATAGGCTTGCTGGTGCGCGATTCTTTCTGCTCGCCAAAGCCCAGCTGGATGGCACTATAACCGTCTTTTTCAACGGTCTTTACTTGTGTAACGACACAAGGACCAGCTTCAACAACTGTGCACGGAATCTGCTTTCCGTCGGCATCAAAAAGACTGGTCATTCCGATTTTTTTACCTAATAATCCTGACATTTCTTTTTTTTGGATTGGTTTGAGTTAATTCAGCTTATACTAACATACATTGGCTGAAGGGTTTCACACTTTGATTTCCACTTCCACACCGCTGGGAAGCTCCAGTTTCATCAGCGCGTCGATGGTCTTTGCACGGTCATTGAGTTCAATGTCGAGCAGACGCTTGTACGAGCTGAGTTCGAACTGTTCGCGGCTCTTCTTGTTGACGAAAGTCGAGCGGTTCACAGTGAAAATCTTTTTGTTCGTCGGCAGTGGGATGGGCCCATTGACAACGGCGCCCGTCATTTTGACGGTCTTTACAATCTTCTCAGCCGATTTGTCGACCAAGTTGTGATCGTAAGATTTCAGTTTGATTCTAATTCTTTGACTCACGGTTTATTGAATTGATATTAATAATAATTGTACTTGTTCTTCAATATAGATTCTTGCATATCCTTCGGGACCTCGGCATAGTGGCTGAACTCCATGGTAGAGTTGGCGCGTCCCGATGTGATGGTTCGCAATGCGGTGACATAGCCGAACATACGCTCCATAGGCACTTTGGCATGCACAGCCTGGACGCCCACTTTGGCGGTGATGTTCTCCAGCACGCCGCGACGACGGTTCAGGTCGCCGGTCACATCGCCCACATAGGCGTCGGGGGTCAGCACCTCCAACTTCATGATGGGTTCGAGCAACACAGGGTTGGCTTTGCGGCAGGCAGCCTTGAAACCAATCTTGGCGCACACCTCGAACGACAGCTGGTCGCTGTCCACAGGGTGGAACGAGCCGTCGAGCACCCTCACCTTCATGCTGTCCAAGGGATAGCCGGCCAACACACCGTTGAGCATAGCTTCCTTGAATCCCTTCTCGATGGCAGGCATGAATTCCTTGGGGATGTTGCCGCCACGCACCTCGTTGACGAACTGCAAGCCCGAGACACCTTCGTCGGCAGGACCGATCTCGAACAGGATATCGGCGAACTTGCCCTTGCCACCCGTCTGCTTCTTGTATATCTCATGATGCTGGACGGTGGTGGTGATAGCCTCTTTGTAAGCCACCTCGGGACGACCCTGGTTGACCGACACACCGAACTCTCTGCGCAGGCGGTCGAGGATGATGTCGAGGTGCAGCTCGCCCATACCGCTGATGAGTGTCTGACCCGACACCTCGTCGGTCTTCACCTGGAAGGTGGGGTCTTCCTCAGCCAGCTTGACCAAAGCGTTGTCCAACTTGTCGATGTCGGCGGTGCTTTGAGGTTCGACAGCGATGCTGATCACGGGGTCGGGGAACTTCATCGACTCGAGCACGATGGGGTGACGTTCGTCGCAGAGCGTCTGACCCGTCTTGATGTCCTTGAAACCCACAGCGGCTCCGATGTCGCCTGCCTCGATGAAATCGAGAGGGTTCTGCTTGTTGGAGTGCATCTGCATGATACGGCTGATGCGTTCCTTCTTGCCCGTGTTGGCGTTGTAGACATAGCTGCCGCTCTCCAACCGACCGCTGTAGACGCGGAAGAAGCAGAGACGACCCACATAGGGATCGGTGGCAATCTTGAACGCCAAAGCCGAGAAAGGAGCCTGAGCGTCGATAGGGCGACTCTCGGGTTTCTCGGTCTTGGGGTTGATGCCGTCCACCTCGTTCACGTCGAGGGGGCTGGGCAGGAAGGCGGCCACAGCGTCGAGCAACGACTGGACACCCTTGTTCTTGAAAGCCGACCCGCACATCACGGGGACAATCTTCATGGCCAACGTAGCCTTTCTGATCTCGGCGATGATTTCCTCCTCGGTGATGGAGTCGGGGTCGTCGAAGAACTTCATCATCAGCTCCTCGTTCTCCTCAGCCACACCCTCGATAAGACGCTGGCGGTATTCGGCCACCGTCTCCTTCAGGTCTTCGGGCATCGGCACCTCGTAGAACTCCATACCGTTCGAAGCCTCGTCCCAGATAAGCGCCTTGTTGGTAATCAGATTGACCACACCCTTGTAGAGGTCTTCCTGTCCGATAGGAATCTCGATGGGGATGGGGTTGGCACCCAGACGCTCCTTGATTTGGCTCACCACGTTGAAGAAGTCGGCACCGGCGCGATCCATCTTGTTGACGAAAGCGATACGGGGCACATGGTACTTGTCGGCTTGGCGCCACACCGTCTCGCTTTGGGGTTCGACGCCGCCCACAGCACAGAAGATGGCGATGGCGCCGTCGAGCACACGCAGCGAACGTTCCACCTCGACGGTGAAATCGACGTGACCCGGGGTGTCGATGATGTTCAACTTGTAGCGGTTCTCCTTCCAATCCCAGAACACAGTGGTAGCAGCCGAGGTGATGGTGATGCCTCGTTCCTGCTCCTGCACCATCCAATCCATCGTGGCCGACCCTTCGTGTGTTTCGCCGAGCTTGTAGTTCTTGCCGGTATAGAAGAGTATGCGTTCCGTCGTCGTGGTTTTACCCGCGTCGATGTGAGCCATGATGCCAATGTTGCGTGTATAGTGGAGATCGGACATTGATCGTTGAAGCGTTGAGAGGTTGGGTATGCTATATTATATTGTATATATACTATTATATTACGAACGGAAGTGGGCGAAAGCCTTGTTGGCATCGGCCATACGGTGGATATCCTCCTTGCGTTTGAAAGCGGCGCCTTCTTCCTTGTAAGCGGCTTGGATCTCGGCAGCCAGCTTGAGGGCCATCGTCTTCTCGCTGCGTTTGCGGCTGAAACCGATAAGGTTCTTCATACCGATGCTCTGCTTGCGTGCAGGGGGGATGTCGGTAGGAATCTGGAAGGTGGCACCACCGATACGGCGGCTGCGGACCTCGACAGAGGGGGTGACGTTGGCGAGCGCCTTTTTCCAA
This sequence comes from uncultured Bacteroidales bacterium, assembly GCA_905236405.1. GTDB lineage: Bacteria > Bacteroidota > Bacteroidia > Bacteroidales > P3 > Colimorpha. The sequence goes on along the minus strand of CAJOQB010000115.1, from coordinate 1,297 downwards.
ACCTCAAGGCCGTCTTCCTTGGTACGGTCGGCCACCACGTCGATAGCCTCGTAGAAAATCTTGTAGGCGATGGTCTTTTTGCCGCCCATCATCAGGTTGTTGACGAACTTGGTCACCAGCACGTCATTGTATTTAGGATCGGGAAGAATGATTCTCTTCTTGGGTTTTGCTTTTCTCATTTCTAACTAAATCAAGCTAATGTTCTACAAATTAATTTTTATTTGGCAGCGGCTTTGGGGCGTTTGGCACCATATTTGGAACGACGCTGGCGACGACCGTCAACACCCGAAGTATCGAGAGCACCACGGATGATATGATAACGAACACCAGGAAGGTCTTTCACACGGCCTCCGCGAATCATCACGATGGAGTGCTCCTGCAGGTTGTGGCCCTCACCGGGGATGTAGGCATTGACTTCCTTCTGGTTGGTCAAGCGGACACGTGCCACCTTACGCATAGCCGAGTTAGGCTTTTTGGGAGTGGTGGTATACACACGGGTGCAAACGCCGCGGCGCTGCGGGCAGGAGTCTAATGCGGGAGACTTGCTCTTGTACTCCATCTTCTGACGTCCTTTGCGAACTAATTGTTGAATTGTTGGCATCTTTAAATTTACTTATATATTCTTTATTATTAATTATTTCCGTTCAATTTTCGGGGCATATTTCACCCACAAATAGGAATGCAAAAGTACACCCTTTTTCCATACCTGCAAACCGTTGTGCGTTTTGTTGTTCTTAAAAATATTTAAAATCCTTGCAATATTGTGATTGTTTGCAAATTGAAATAGTGTTAATTTTCAAAATCCGCCCTTCTCAAGCACCCTTTCGATTACCTTTTTCCAACGCACTCCGCCCGAGTTTTCAACATTTTCACTCGCGGCTGTTGATAAAATTTCTTAAAATCTCTGCATCTATATCGTTTAGTGTATTTTACATATCACAAACATTCCCCTCGCGGGTTTATGTTGCCGTAAGTCATATGCACTATTTTTAGTGCACATTTTGTATGAAACTGCACTTTTTTTAGCGCATATTGGCTCCGCACAGACGTCACCCGATAAAAACAACTTTTTTGCCGATATCGGCAAAGTTTAGCAAAAAGAAATCGTGGGGACATTGTAGGGTAAACGTTTCCTCGGCGGTCTTTCGGGGAAAACAATAATTGTGATGTGTTTTGTTTTTGTGCTAACAAAAAGGCGACGGAAACCTTATCGGTTTCCGCCCCCTGATTAGTTTTCACAACGGAATAATCCTTATTGTGAATTGCTTAAAAAGTGCTGCAAAATTACAACCATTTT
>CAJOQB010000114.1 GCA_905236405.1 uncultured Bacteroidales bacterium | reverse complement strand
TTGTATCTTTGCATCGGATTTCAACGCGAGAGGTGCCGCCGCGACGACAATTTTCCAACTCCTACGTAACTCCTACTTAACTCTAACCTAAGTCTAACTTAACTCTAACTTTCCCTTGACTTGGAAACGACAAAAAAAGTTCCGTAGGGGGCTTCTTAAAACTTCTTAACAGACGACCAAACAACGGACAAATCAACATTTATAACTATCTTTGCATTTTGTTTTCTTGCCGTACTATGTGCCATACAAACATAACAATTATAACATAATCAGCAAGAAAGCAACGACAGACATAATATTAATATAAACAGAAAATAATACTTTCGAATGAAAAAGACATACCTCGTTCTCCTGTTCGTCCTGACATCTATGCTGATGGCCGGCTGTGGAAAGACAGCCAAGGTGGACACGCTGTCGATTGTCCCCGAACCGGTGTTCGTCAACGCCAAAGAGGGCTCCTTCACCTTCTCGAACCGTACGAAGATTGCCTTCGAGAACATCGGACAGAACTGCGAGACTGCCAAGTACATCACCAAAACGATGCGTCAGCTGCACATGCGTACCTCTGTGGGCAGCACCGAAACCGACCAATGCATTGCGTTCTCGCTCAACGACAGCTCCAATATCGAACTGGGCGAGGAGGGCTATATCCTCGAGGTGCAGAACAACGTCATCCATATCAGCGCCAACACCGAGACGGGCTTGTTCTACGGCTTCCAGACGCTGCTGCAGATGCTTCCCGAGGACATCAGCAACGAGCGCTACAAGAAGATTGTCATCCCCTGCTGCACCATCCTCGACTATCCCCGTTTTGAATGGCGTGGCAGCCACCTCGACGTCTCCCGCCATTTCTTTACCGTGAAGGATGTCAAGAAGCATCTCGACCTGATGGCCGCCTACAAACTCAACAAGTTCCACTGGCACCTGACCGACGACCACGGTTGGCGTATCGAGATTGAGAAATACCCGCTGCTGAACGATGTGGGGTCGTGGCGTGTGGATCGCGCCGATGTGCCTTGGGGCGAGGCCAAGCCCGCCAAAGAGGGGGAAGAGTGCAGCTACGGCGGTTTCTACAAGAAGGAAGAAATCAAGGAGATTGTGGAATACGCCGCCCAACGGCATATCGATGTCATCCCCGAGATAGAGATCCCGGGTCATTGCTCCGAGATTCTGGCCGCCTATCCCCATTTCGCCTGTGCCAACGACGACACCACCTACCAAGTGCAGATAGGCCCCTATTGGCCGCCCCGCGCCATCCTGTGCGGCGGCAACGACTCGGTGATGCAGTTCCTCTTCGACGTGATGGACGAAATCATCCCCTTGTTCCCCTATAACTACATCCATGTGGGTGGCGACGAGGCGGTGAAATCGAACTGGGAACGCTGTCCCCGCTGCCAAGCACGTATCAAGAAGTTGGGCTTGGAGAACGAGAACCAGCTGCAGAGCTGGATGATTATGGAGGTGGAGGCATACCTGCAGATGCAAGGGAAACAAATCATCGGATGGGACGAGATTCTCGACGGGGGTGTGTCGACCGAAGCCACAGTGATGTCCTGGCAAGGCTTTGAGGGGGCTGTCAAGGCTGCCCGTCACGGCAACCACGCCATCATGACGCCCACCGAATACTGCTACCTCGACTATTATCAGGGCAACCCCAAATTCTGCCCTCCGGCCATGAACCACCTGCTGCCGCTCTACAAGGTGTACCAGTTCGAGCCCGTCCCCGCCGGCATCACCACCAGCCAAGCACGGTTCATCCTGGGTGGGCAAGCCAACCTATGGGCCGAATATATCAACGACTATCACCACGCTGAATACATGCTGCTTCCACGTTTGTGCGCCATTGCCGAATGCCTGTGGAGCCCTGCCGACCACAAGAACTGGCCTCGGTTCCGTGCCAAACTGGTGTACCAGAAAAACCGTCTTATACAAATGGGGTACAATGTCTTCGAGGGTTACTTCAAACCCATCCTCTTCACCTCGAAGAATGCCGACGGCACCATGAACGTGGCTTTCGACTGGGAGGTGGAGGGCACCGAGATATACTACAGCACCGAGGGAACACCGGAGAAGGACAAGGGTGGCATTCGCTTCACCGAACCCTTCCAAGTGACTCCTGGCACCGAAGTGTCGACCGCATCCTACCTGAACGGGGAGCTTAAAGAAGAGATCTATACATACACAATCGAACAACAATAATAATGGATTTCGATTTCTCAGACATTGAACCTTTCGACGACAGACAAGCCGCACAAACGATTCACCATATTGACCAACACCCGTTGCTGGGCAGCATACTCGAGAGTCTCCATTTCAACATTGACCTCGACCAGTTCCGTGCCCAGCTACGTACCATACAATCCGTCGAGGAGTTCCAACTCCGTTTCATGCAGCCTTTGGTGCAACAGATAATGGACACCACCACCAAGGGTGTCACCATCGAAGGACTGGAACAGTTGGACCCCACACGCCAGTATCTTTTCATCTCCAACCATCGCGACATTGTGCTCGACGCTGCCGTGCTCGATGTGCTGTTTGTCCAACACGATTTCCCCACGTGCGAAATCAGTTTTGGCGACAACCTGATGGTCAATGAGTTTGCCATCCAACTGGCTCGCTGCAACCGTATGTTCCCCATCCACCGCACGGGAAGCAAACGTGAACAGTACGAGGCTTTGATAAAAACCTCGCAGTATATCCACTACGCCATGAAACAAAAACGGGTATCGATATGGATTGCACAACGCAACGGCCGAACCAAAGACGGCAACGACCGCACGGAGCAAGGGCTCATCAAGATGTTCACTATGGGACAAGAGGAGTCGTTTGTCGACTGCATGGACAGCTTGAACATCGTGCCGTTGGCTATCTCCTACGAGATAGAACCCTGTGCCGAACGCAAAGTCAATGAGACCTATATCCGTCAGCAACAAGGGCACTACGAGAAGGCCAAGGACGAAGATATGAGAAGCGTCTCCGAAGGGGCGCTGCAAGACAAAGGGAAGGTGCACTACACCGTCTGCCGTCCCATCGACCGCGAAGAGCTGAAAGCCTGTGCCGCTACGGCCAACGACGGCGACAAGAACGCTCCGTTCCTCGCGTTGGCCAACCTTATCGACCAACGCATCCATCTGGGCTACCACCTGCACGAAAGCAACCTCAACGCCTACAACGAGCTGCAGCAATGGATGCAGCACAACACCCTCCACGAGGGTCATCACTCTATGGAGGAGCTGCGGATGCTGCTTTATGCCAACCCCGTCATCAACCAACAGCGTGCCATCGCTGCCCAAAACAAATAAACCCACACTATGAAAAGACATTTCCTTCCCCTGTTAGCCATCGTGGCTTTGGCCGCCTGCAACCCCACACACGAAGAGGTGGTGCTGCAATTCCCCAACGGCGACCCCGAACTGGTGTATATCGTCAAAGGCAAAGAGGAACAACGCAAGGTGATTGGCGAGAAGATGTTCTACGAGAACGGCAACGTGCTGTACGACAAACATTTCGACCACCAATCGGAAAAGCCCGACGGACAATGGAGCTACTATTATCTTGACGGAACGCTCTTCGCCCAAGGGCGCTTCGACGCCGACCACCCGATGGGCAAAGACTGGGAGTTCTTCCGTCGCGACAAATCGCCCTACTACAAAGGGGCCCTCGACTCGACGGTGGTGCTCGAGCTGAGTGCCAAACAGATACCCTCCACGGTGGCCTACTATCATGCCGACAGCATGATGGTGTACAAGTTCTTCGACGACTACAGCATGCAATCCGAAGGTCTGCTTATCAACAACCAACGCGAGGGCCGCTGGACCTACTACTACCCCGACGGCTCGCCCCAGGTGGAAGCCACCTTTGTCGACGGCAAAGAGAACGGCGTTTACAAATGCTATCGCGAGAACGGCGTCCCCATCTATATTGGCTACTATATCAACGGAAAACGTGCCAACACTTGGGAGTTCTACGACATCGACGGCAACCTGAGCGGCACCAAGAACTTCGACAAATAATCTTCGCAACAACACCCTTCCTCCCATGGACGTGAACCTGACCCACCCTATCTATTCCATCGTCGGTAAAGTGGCCGACGAAATGGGCATCCGCGCTTTTGCTGTGGGAGGTGTGGTACGCGACTATTTCCTCGGACGCCACTCGACCGACATCGACATCGTATGTGTGGGCGACGGCATCGAGCTGGCTCGCCGGTCGGCAGCCTCTATCGACAACCGCGAGGTGCATATCTTCAAGAACTTCGGCACCGCTTCGTTCCATTATCTCTATGAAGGGGAGAACTGGCAGATTGAGTTTGTCGGCGCCCGCAAGGAGTCCTATCAACACGACAGCCGGAAGCCCCACGTCTGCGACGGCACCCTCGAGGACGACCAGAACCGACGCGACTTCACCATCAACGCTATGGCCGTCAGCATCAACAGCGACGACTTCGGCACTTTGGTTGACCCATTTGGCGGCATCCGAGACCTCGACGCTGGCATTATCCGCACCCCTCTCGACCCTTCCATCACCTTCGACGACGACCCGCTACGCATGATGCGCGCCATCCGTTTCGCCTCGCAGTTGGGATTCCGCATCGAGGAGCACACCCTCGAAGCCATCAAACAACAAGCCCAACGGATAGAGATTGTCTCGATGGAGCGCATCAATGTCGAGCTGAACAAAATCATCCTCTCCCCCCACCCTTCCTTGGGTTTCAAACTGCTGCAACTCACAGGGCTGATGGACATCATCTTCCCCGAGTTCTCGAGACTCAAAGGGGTGGAGACGGTAGGACAACGTGGCCACAAGGACAACTTCTTCCACACATTGGAAGTGCTCGAGAATGTGGCCAAACACAGCGACGACCTCTGGTTGCGTTGGGCGGCCATACTCCACGACATCGGCAAACCGGCGACAAAACGCTACGACGAACGTATCGGATGGACGTTTCACGGTCATGAGGTGAAAGGCAGCAAGATGGTTCGCCCTATCTTCAAACGGCTCAAACTGCCCCTCGACAACAAGATGAAATATGTCGAGAAACTGGTGCTGCTCCATCTGCGTCCCATCGTGCTGGCCGAAGACATTGTGACCGACAGCGCTGTACGACGACTGCTCTTCGACGCCGGAGACGATATCGACGACTTGATGACGCTGTGCCAAGCCGACATCACCTCCAAAAACGAGGTCAAGGTGAAACGCTATCTCGACAACTTCCAACTGGTGCGTCAGAAACTGGTGGAGTTGGAGGAACGCGACCGTATCCGCAACTTCCAACCGCCCGTCAGCGGCGACGACATCATGCAGGCGTTCCATCTGTCCCCCTGCCACGAGGTAGGCGTTATCAAGGACCATATCAAAGATGCCATCCTCGACGGCATTATCCCCAACGAACGGGAAGCCGCTTGGAAGATGATGGTCGAAGAGGGCGCCAAACTCGGTTTGCACCTCGATGGCGAAAACGTCGATAGTCAATCCTAATCCCCACCTTGCTTACGATGCCCCGCCTGATTGTTATCTGTGGACCCACCGCCAGCGGCAAGACCGCTTTGGCCATCCGATTGGCACAGGCGTTGAAGACCCATATCCTCTCGTGCGACTCGCGTCAATTCTACCGTGAGCTGAATATCGGTGTGGCTCGTCCTTCGGCTGACGAGCTGGCTGCCGCCCCCCATCATTTCATCGCCAACCGTTCTGTCACCCAACCCTACAACGTCTCTTCGTATGAACAGGAGGCTCTGTCGACGCTCGAACAACTGTTCGCCACTCACGACAGCGTGATTGCCGTCGGCGGATCGGGACTCTATATCGACGCCCTGTGCAACGGTGTGGCCCTTCTCCCCGACCCTTCCGACGAACTGCGTGCCGAACTGAAAGAGCACTATGCCGAAGAGGGTATCGGCTATTTCCAATCGTTGCTGAAACGGCTCGACCCCGATTACTACGCTGTTGTCGACCAAAACAACCCCATCCGCTTACAACGTGCTTTGGAGGTGTGCATCACCACAGGGCGACCCTACAGCGTCATATTGCAGGAGCAACAACAGCCTCAACCCCGCCCCTTCGACATTGTCCGTATAGCCATCGACGCCGACCGCTCTTGGCTTAGAGAACGAATCGACCGACGGGTGGAGGAGATGATAGCCAACGGGCTGTTGGAGGAATGCAGGTCGCTACTCCCCTATCGACATCTGAACACACTGAACACAGTGGGATACAAAGAACTGTTTGCTTTCATCGACCAACGATGCACGCTCGAAGAGGCCGTTGAACAAATAAAACTCAACACTTGGCACTATGCCAAAAAACAGTTCACCTGGCTGCGACGCTACAATGACCTTCAATGGATTCAGCCGAATGACGAAACCATTCTCCAACGGCTGATAGGTTAGTCGTCGTTGCGTTGCCGCCCTTGATGTCGTGGCTCCTGCTTTATCCATTGACGGACAGCGTGAGCCACATTCTTGTAATAGAATCGACGGAACATTGTCTCTCCGTAGATTTCCTTGTAGACACCTGCATAGCGGATATACTTACGGCTGCGTCGCACCACCCGCGACAATGCCAAACGGGAACGAGGCTGTGCGACAAAATAGATATTTGGGAAAGCGGTCATGCACTCCTTTGACAAAGGTGTCCATCCTTCGGGTGGCTGGATTCCCAACACTTCGATGGCATACTGTGTGAGCAAGTCGGCAAAACGCCCCACATCGTAGGGTTGTTTGATTTGGTTGAAGAGACGATAATCCAACCCACTACGGCTGATGAGCAATGCCCAATCGACCATATCACGCAAACGCAACGATTCGTTGTGATAGATGGCATGATGATCGGCATGGGCAGCAACAAACAACGCCAACTGTTCCGGCACCAACGTTCGCACCTGCCCCTCCAACTCCTGCGTCTCCCATTGGGGGTCAACAAAACCGTCTGTTTTGTCCACCTGAGGGTACATTAGATACGAGTGGTTCTCGAACGGCACTCCTTCGTACAAAAAGGCCGAATGACGCTCGTCACTACCGTCTACGTCGATTCCTCGTTGCCGCATCAATGCATCCACCTTTCGAGAGGCATCTCCGAAATAGACATCATTGTCGCCACTCTCCCGATAATAGGGTTTGGAATAGTAGCGGGCCAACGACCACCCTTTGACCACCACCGTGGGCAGCCCCAACTCCCGATAGACCTCTTCGGCAAATTGCATCATCACACGATGGTGTTGCTGCATATTCTTTTCGATATCCGATGCCACCGATGCCAGATGAAACAACAACGGTCTCGGCGGTCGTTGTTCGGCAGGCAACGACAACACACTCTGATACAACAACGCCACCACTCCCTGTGCACGAGCCTCCTCGTACAACGGCTGCCATTGTTCTTGACTCAGCGTTGCCGAGGGTGTTGGCCCTTCAAAAAGGCCCAATCGGATGATTTCTATCAGTTGCTTAGCAGGAGCCATAGTGCTAACGGTGTCGACGAAGTTTGTACAACGAGGTGCGAATCCATAACTGACAAACGAGGAAGAAAAGATAATGGAACAGACGACATTGGAACAGCCGCATTGCCAACGACTTTTTGCCGTAATAGAAGGTCGACGGTACCGCCATCCGATGGCGAAAATCGCACAAGTCTCTCCATGAATACCCTTTGACGGTCAGTATTCGAAGATGGCGACAGAAGAAATGGTCGAACAGCGATGCAAACTTGCTGTCTTTCTCGACTGTCTTACGGAACAGGTCGAAAAACCATAAGATATCTTTCAATCGCTCTTGTTGTTCCTCGCGGCTCCAAGGACCACGAATGGAACGATGAACCTTGTAGCAATAATAGCAATAGGTTGGGTTGAAAAACAAATGGTCGACATACTGCAACGCATCAAGCACAAAAGCCGAATCCTCCAACAACGCATGATGCTCGGGATAGCGAAGTCCTTTGTCCATCAGGAACGTGCGGCGGAAGATATAGGTCGTATGGTCAAGTGCCCCAAAACGCTCATCCAATATCTTCTCCACAGGTACTTCATCCGACTGATCGACATCGGCAAACGGCCAACGTTCGTTGTCCAACACCAACGGGCCGAGTTTCACAATATCGGAATCGTCATCCATTGTACAGAGACAAGGCTCCAACCATTCCATCGTATGGGGAGCCAACACATCGTCGGCATCGACAAACCAGACGAAATCGGCTTGAGCCGCCTCCAATCCACGATTGCGTGCGACGGAAGCTCCCGCATGTGACTGGTGTATCAGTTTCACAGGCGGCACCGCTTCGGCGCAATGCGTGGCAACAAAGTTCTCCAACGCTTCAGCATCACCTCCATCATTGACCAGCACCAACTCTATCATCCCCGTCTTGAGGTATTCCCAATAGGGCGTCAGACAAGCGGTCAAGGTATCAGTATCGTTGTAGCAAGGTATGACAATGGAGAGCATCATATGCTGAAGCAAATAAAAAAAGGGCAGCGACTCATGAGAACCGCCACCCTTTTGCTAAGAAGACAGATTATTTCTTGGGCATGGCCTCGAGGGCTGCCTTCAGATAGTCGTAGAATTTCACCACGCTCTCGATGTTGGCACGCTCATCGGGGCTGTGGGGGCTCTTCAAGGTGGGGCCGAACGAAATCATCTCCATCTCGGGATATTTGCCACCCAACAGGCCACATTCCAAACCTGCGTGAATAGCCATCACCTGCGGGTTCTTCTTGTAGAGTTTCTTATAGGTGTCTTTCATGGTCTTGAGGAGACCCGACTTCATGTTGGGCTTCCAACCAGGATATGCACCCGTCAGTTTGCAGTTGCCGCCTGCCAATTCGGCCAGACATACCAGACGCTCTGCGAGAGCCTCTTTGGCGGTGTCCACCGAGCTGCGGAGCAATGCCATCAACGTGAAGTTCTTGCCATTGGTATAGCAGCGAGCCAGATTGAGCGAAGTCTCCACCAGACCTTCCATATCGGCACTCATACGCTGTACTCCGTTGGGAGCAATCATCATCATGTTAATCAGCTTCTGGGTGTCTGCTTCGGTCATCACCTGCTGAGGCATACGGATGGTCTCATATTTCATGAAGAAGTCGGGCTCGGTGGTGGCGAATTCTTTCTTCACCCAAGCAGCCACTTTGTCCCACTCTTTCAAGATACAATCCTTGTGTGCTTTGGGCATAGCCACAATAGCTTCGGCATCGCGAGGGATGGCGTTACGCAGCGTGCCTCCTTCCACTTTGTAGAGACGAATGCCACACTCGGCGACCCAACGCAGATGACGGAACAGGAGTTTGTTGGCGTTACCGCGTCCCACATTGATTTCCATACCCGAGTGACCGCCTTGCAGACCTCCGATGGTCAGACGAACAGCGGTATAATCCTTGGGAGCTTTCTCAAGTTTGTAGGGTATGGTCATCGTGGCATCGATACCACCGGCACAACCCACATAGAGTTCGCCCTCGGTCTCGCTGTCGAGGTTCAACAGATAACGGCCTTCCAGTTCGCCTTTCTTCAAACCGAAAGCACCCGTCATACCCGTCTCTTCGTCGGTAGTGAACAGAGCCTCTATAGGACCATGCTTGACAGTATTCGACTCTAAGATGGCCATAGCGGCAGCCACACCCAAACCGTCGTCTGCACCAAGGGTGGTGTCGCATGCATAGACCCAACCGTCGACAATCTTGGTCTCGATAGGATCTTTCTCGAAGTCGTGGACTTTACCTGCACGAGCTTGGGGGACCATATCCATATGTGCTTGAAGCACTACAGGCTGACGGTCTTCCATACCCTTGGTGGCAGGTTTCTTCATGATAACGTTACCCGTCTTGTCCACGCGGCATGCAATCTTGTGGTCTTTGGCCCATTTCACCAAAAACTCACGCACCACTTCCTCGTGTTTGCTGGGACGAGGGCAGCGGGTCAACAGATAGAAATTGTTCCATACCTCTTTGGGTTCGAGGTTCTTGATACCTTGTAGTTCTTTTGTTTTACTCATAGTGTCAGATATTTATGATTAATATATTTGTTTCTATGATATGATGTTGCCTGTAGTCATTTTTCGCACAATCACACGATAAAACCGACTGCAAAGATACACATTTTTTCTACACTTGCGTAACTTTTTCGAAAACAGGCGGCGTTACCACCAGCTTATTGCCCCTATATTCTTCTCATTCTCTTCCTCTTGCTGCTGAAAAGCATCGTCAACAGAACGTAGGCAATTCAGCACAAAACGGTTCATAAAATCGATGTGTCTACGCTGTTTAGCGCTTGCACTTGCTTGTGCGGTTGTGTTCAGCGATGACATCGGATTCTCAAAATAATAGCCTTCGACATTGATGATTGCCTCCCGTACCAGCGTCTGACGATACTCTTCACGTCGTCTGCCCAAGAAATCGCCAGGCATGATCTTCTTGGGTTGCAGGAGCGTCAAATCGTCTAATATCCGCTGGGCTTGTTGAGTGCAGGAGAAGCCGTCGAGCGCCAACAGCTTGTCGATGCCAAAGCCTGCGTCACCGGGCATCTGTACCGACGACAAATCGAAAAGCAAATAATGTATCTTTGTCGACAAATCGTCGTAGTGCATCAACGGAAGTTTGACTGTCCGAGCCGAATTCTTGCCTGCAGAGGGCATTGTCACTTCCAATTCGGAACAGTAACGTTCGAAACGCAAGGAATAAATCTCATCAAGGAACAACGACAAGTCGGTTACATAACAAGAGGTACTGAAAGCCAACACGGGACAGTCAATCTCCTGCCGTTGCAAATCACCAAGACTAATAACATTCTTCTTTTCCATGCTTGCTTATTATTCGATGTACGTTGTTACTTCTATTTTTCCATTAGTTGAAAGGACTGCCGTTGTGAGAAATCGGGGTGAAACTGTTCCGACGAATCCAACTCCTGTACCCACCCTCGCGAGAATCCCAGACGGTAGAACTCGTCGACCACCTGCTGATATTCTTGTTTTGTCAACCGGCGGTTCAGTTCGTCAGGAAGGCGTCCCACCGTTTGAGGAGGGAAAAACTGTGCCATGAGTGAAATATGTATCCTTGTCCCCAGATTGTCGGCCAACCACCGCAAACAGTCTATCGAGTTTTGCACCGCTCCCGGCAACACCAAATGGCGAACAATCATGCCCCGAAAAGCGATATCGTTCTCGTCGGTCGGCAATGATGCCCCTTTCTGGGAATACATCTCCAACAATGCCAACTGCGCTTTCTCGGGATAATCGGCAGCCGATGAATAGCGGAAAGCCAAATCGCTGTCCATATATTTGAAGTCGGGCAAATAAATATCAATATAAGGAGCCAACTGCTGCAACACCTCCACCGAATCGTACCCGTTGGTATTATAGACAATAGTGGGCGAAAGACCTCTGTCGTGGATGGCTTCAATCAAGGGAATCACACTGTCGGCATAGTGCGTCGGCGAGACTAACCCCACCACGTTTTCCGTCTGGGGCAACAACTCCTGAATGCGATTCACAACCTCGGATATCGAATGATAGAACACCTTCTCTGTATCCACCGACCCACGCGAAATCTCATAGTTTTGGCAATAGCAACACTGCAAATTACAGTGGGCAAAAAACACATTGCATACCCCCTTCTTCCCACTCAACGGGGGCTCTTCTCCCCTATGGATGGCTATACTGGCCACCTCCAATTGGTCACCTGCGTTACAGAAGCCCCTCGTCTCACGGCGAGTGGCAGCACATTGTCGAGGGCAGTTATTGCAGTGTGTCACAGTCACTATATATAATAATTGTTACAATATATTATATTGTTTCCGACTGCAAATTTACACAAAGTTTTTCAAATGACAACAAATAATTCTTGCTCATTTTCTTTTTTTTACTACTTTTGCACCCATATATAAAATACAAAGCAATCCAATCAATCGCCGCAACTTATTGTTGCAGTTGTAATTCTAACCTAAAGTCAAACAAGCTATGGAAGAGCTGAACGAAATGAACAACTCCGCCGAACAGGCCGAGCAAAACGTCAACCAACAGCTGGCAGAAAACATTTCTGCTGAAAACAATCATGCTGAAGAGCCGACAGCACCCACGACCGAGCAGGTCGAAACGGCAACCAACGAGGACACCACGTCCCAACCAGAGGAACCTGTTGCTGAAGCAACTCCTGAACAACCTGTTGCTGAAACAGACAACCAGGCTGAGGCTCCCAAACAGGAGGAATCGCCCGCCGAAGAGTCCCCAAAGGAAGAGGCTTTTGTCGAACACGAAGTGGACTACAGCGGCAACACTCGCGAGGAACTGATCAGTCGCCTGCACGACCTCCTCTTAGGCGACATCACCCAAATCAAGAACCGTGTGGCCAGCATCCGCAATGCCTTCAACACCGCCAACGCTGAAGTGCGCAAGGCAGCCTTCGAACAATTTATTGCCGAAGGTGGCAACAAAGACGAATACGAGCCCAAAGACGATGTGGTGGCAGAGACGTTCCGCACCCTCTACAACGAGTACCGTGAACGCCGTCAGAAACATCAGGAAGAAATCGATGCTCGCAAACAAGAGAACCTCCACAAGAAACAGGAGATCATCGATGAGTTGCGTAAATTGGTCGACTCTGATGACACCATCAAGAAGAGTTACGACGAATTCAACGCTCTTCAGGATCGCTGGAAAGCTATTGGCGACGTGCCTCGCGAGAGTGTCAACGATCTCTGGCAGACCTACCACCTCTATGTAGGCCAATTCTTCGAGAAAGTCAAAATCAATCGCGAACTGAAGATGCTCGACATGAAGAAGAACCTCGAACAGAAGATTCAGTTGTGCGAACGTGCCGAAGAACTCATTGTCGAACCGTCTATCACCAAAGCTTTCAAAGATATGCAGTCGCTGCGTGAGCAGTGGCACGAGATAGGACCCGTCCCCACAGAGCACAACGACGAGATTTGGGCCCGTTTCTGTAATGCTGCCAACCAGGTCAGCACCCGTCATCGCGAATACTTCGAACAACGTCGTTCCGAGATGGAGAAGAACCTCCTTGCCAAACAGGCCCTTGTTGAACAAGCCGCCCAACTCACTACGGAGGAGCCTACATCCACTCGTCAATGGGACGAAGTAAGCAGCCAACTCGACGAACTGCTCAAAGTATGGAAGACCATTGGTCCCGTTCCGCGTGAACAAAACGAGACCATCTGGACCACCTTCAAGTCTTCTATCGACAACTTCTACAACCGTAAACGCGAGTACTTTGGCCGCGTCAAGGACGAGCAAACCGAGAACTACAACAAGAAAATCGACCTCTGCCTCCAAGCAGAAGCCATCGCCAAACGTGACGACTGGCGTAAAGCCACCGACGAACTGCTAAAGCTTCAGTCCGAATGGAAAGCCATCGGCCCCGTCGCCAAACGCAACTCCGAAAAGATTTGGCAACGTTTCCGTGGTGCCTGCGACGAGTTCTTTGCCCGCAAGACCGAGTACTACAACAATCTCCGTGCCGACGAGAACGAGAATCTGGCCAAGAAGGAAGCCATTCTCACCCAACTCAAGGAATATCAGTTTGGCGAAGACAAGGAAGAGAACCTCCGCGTTATCAAAGACTTCCAACGTCAATGGATGGAGATTGGTTTCGTTCCTGTTGAGCACAAGGAAAGACTACGCAACGAATTCCGCAAAATACTCGACACCCACTTCGAGAACCTGAAGATTTCTGCACGCATGGCCGAGGAAAATGCTTTCCGCGATCGTGTACGCAACATCGCTGGCGACCGTCGTGCCTCCGGCAGCGAACGCTCACAGCTCCACGACCGTATCGAAAAGCTTCGCAACGACATCAACGTGTGGGAAAACAATCTTGGATTCCTCTCCAACTCCAAACAGGCCAACCTACTGAAAAGCGAGTTTGAAAAGAAAGTACAGAACGCTCGCCAGCAACTTGCACTCCTCGAGGCCAAGCTCCGCATTCTTAACGAGCCCAAGGAGGAGATTCCTAAGGAAGAAACACCCAAGGAGGAGGCTCCAGAAGCCACCAATGAATAAAAAAAAGCGGCAATCATTTGCCGCTTTTTTTTCGTTATGACGTCATAACGATATTACGTTATGAAGGGAAATCACATTCCTAAACCACCTGTGCATTCAATCACTTGGCCGGTAATATAATCCGACAAGTCGCTGGCTAAATAGACCACCGTGCGAGCCACATCGTCGGGTTGGCCCATACGACGCAGCGGAATCTGTTTCTTCCAGTCTTCCACCACATTCTCAGGCAACGTAGCCGTCATTGGGGTTTCAATGTAACCAGGTGCGACAGCGTTGCAACGGATGTTGCGTGAACCCAGCTCCTTGGCCACACTCTTGGTAAAGCCGACGATACCGGCTTTCGATGCCGAATAGTTGCATTGTCCTGCATTACCAATCAGACCTACAATAGAACTGATATTGATAATAGAACCTGCACGCTGTTTCATCATGATGGGCATCACCGCCTTGGTCAAGCAGAAACAGGAACGGAGGTTGACATTGAGAACCAAATCCCAATCTTCGGGAGTCATTTTCAACAACAACTTGTCACGTGTGATGCCTGCGTTGTTCACCAGAATATCAATGCGGTCGTACTGCATCATGATGTTCTTGACCATAGCATCCACCTCTTCAAAATTGGCAGCATTGCCAGCAAAGAAAGAAGCATGAACACCCATATCCGTCAGTTCTTTGAGCAGGCTTTCGCTGTTCTCGTCCTCTTTGAGGTCGGTAAAAACAATATTGGCACCATGCTGGGCAAGCATCAGTGCAGTGTGGCGGCCAATGCCACGTGAAGCGCCCGTGATGAGGGCAGTTTTATTTTCAAGAAGTTTCATTGTCTAACGAAATTGGTATGTGTTGATTAATTCTTGTCGACCAGAGCAAACATCAAGTCGGCGCTGACAGCCGTCTCGCCGTTTACCGAACCGACGGCACGACAGAAGAAGATATTGCGCTTCTGTTCCAGCAGTTCACCCTTCACCTCAAAAGTGTCACCAGGTTTCACCTGTCTTTTGAACCGCACTTTATCAATGCCAGCATAAAGAGGTGTTTTGCCCACCAGTTTGTCGCGCAGCAGTATGCTACAACCCTGAGCCATAATTTCACACTGGATGACACCAGGCACCACAGGATTACCAGGATAATGCCCCTGCAGGAAGAACTCGTCGCCACGCACATAGTATTTGGCTTGCGAGCAACCGTCGACCATTTGCACTTCGTCAAGCAGCAACATCGGCTCACGATGAGGCAGGAATTGTTTTATTTCTTCTCTATTCATAATTGTCAGTTATTTTTTTGGAATAACGTAATGACAAAACAAATATTACTTTCCAATCAGTTTTTTATTACAATCACACCTTTCTTAATGCCAGACATGCATTCTGACCGCCAAAGCCAAAGTTCTCAGAGATAGCAATCACACATTGCTCCTCGATGGCCACGTTGGGAACATAGTTCAGGTCGCAATCGGGGTCAGGTTCGTTTAGATTGATGGTGGGCGGAATGATACCATTCTTCAGCGTCAACGCTGTAGCCACCAGTTCCAAACCACCGGCAGCACCCAAGCAGTGGCCAATCATCGATTTTATCGAACTGATATAGGCTTTGCGAGCCTCTGCCTCGCCGAGGGCGTTCTTTATTGCCACCGTTTCCGACTTGTCGTTTAACGGTGTACCCGTACCGTGAGCGTTGACATAGAGACGTTCACCCGATTGGTAGCCAGCTTCCTGCAAGGCAAGTGTGATAGCACGTTGTGCACACGCACCGTCGGGACGAGGAGCCGTGATGTGATGAGCGTCACAAGTGTTGCCATAGCCACACACCTCAGCATAAATCTTGGCTCCACGTTTCACAGCATGTTCATATTCCTCAAGAACGACCACACCAGCGCCTTCACCCATAGTGAAACCTTGACGACGTTTGTCGAAAGGCAGCGACACTTCATCGGCTTTCTCGGCACGCGAAAGAGCCTTGCTGGTGAAGAATCCTCCGATGGCCAATGGCGAGATGGCCGCTTCGGCTCCACCGGAGATGATGGCGTCGGCATAGCCATAACGGATAGCACGAAAAGCCTCGCCGATAGCATGGCTCGAGGTAGCACAAGCCGTCACTGTAGGCAAGCAGGGGCCTTGGGCATTGTGAATGATGGCCACATTGCCAGCAGCAATGTTCGATATCATCATGGGGATAAAGAGAGGCGACACACGGGCCGAACCCTCTTCCAATAATTTGGAATGTTCTTTTTCGAGGGTATGCAAGCCTCCGATACCCGATCCAATGTAGACGCCAAAGCGTTCTGGCTCGATGTTCTCACCGCTTACGATGCCACTGTCGGCCACAGCCTTCGAGGCTGCAGAGAGGGCAAACTGTGCAAAACGGTCGTTGCGACGAGCCATATCTTTTGGAACACCGTTCAGCAGTGGGTCAAAATCTTTCACTTCGCCTGCAAAATGTACAGGAATATCATCGTGGGGAATGGAAGTAATCTCCGTGATGCCATTGACACCTTTAATGAGATTCTCCCAGTAAGCTTGCAAGTCGGTGGCGATGGACGACACAACGCCCATGCCGGTAATGACAACTCTATTCATATTGATTTCAGATTTCAATTATACAAAAACTAATTACTGTTTAGTATCTCATGGCGCAGGCACCCGAAACAAATCCTGCACCGAACGCACTCAACATCAGCAAATCGCCGCGTTTGATACGTCCGTCGCGAATCATCTCGTCCATCAGAATGACCATCGATGCCGACGAAGTGTTTCCGTAGCGTTCCAGATTGGTGGGGAACTTCTCTATCGGCTGATCCAAGTGTTTGCGAATCGATTCGATGATACGCAAGTTGGCTTGATGAAGCAAATAATAGGTGATATCCGAAGGACTGAGATTGGCCTCGTTCATCACATAATCAATGTCGCGTGTCGAAGCCGAGACAGCCATACGGAACACATCGCGGCCATCCATCACCAAGGGGTTGTACAACTCCGTTCCCTGGTCATATGGGGTCAGTTCCATCTTACGCTGATAATAGAGCGACTCGTATTTCGACTTGGTGCTCATCTTGATAGACAACACATGATCGTCACCGCGAGTCACAACCACAGCACCGGCACCGTCGCCAAAGAGTATGGTGGTGTCACGAGCCTCCCAGTTGCAAAACTTCGATGGTTCCTCGGCACAAACAATCAAGATATTGTGGGCACGACCCGTCTTCAGCAGACCATCGGCCATATCAAGGGCAAAGAGGAAACCAGCACAAGCACCATTAAGGTCGAAGCAAGGGCAATCAGCCCCCACCAGACCCTCCACCATGCAACTCATGGCAGGCGTGACGAAGTTGTTGGCAACATTTGAACAAATAATATAATCGATGTCTTTGACGTCTATACCCGACATGTTGATGGCTTTCTTGGCGGCATCCGCGCCCATATCTATCAGCGTCTCGGTGGTAATCAGTCGGCGGGTCTTGATACCCGTGCGTTCGGTAATCCATTCGTCACTGGTGTCCAAAAAAGAAGCCAGCATATCGTTGGTTACCGTCTTAGCAGGCAATGAACTTCCTGTTCCAATAATTTTCATAAAGCAGTTATTTCTTAAAATGCTGCACTTGCGGCTTAGCGGCAGGGGGGCAGCTTGCACTTTTTAGGGCTGCAAAAGAAAGAATATATATATAAATACAACTATTAATTTTGACTAACTGCACAATAATATGGACGAAAATACGTATTTGTGGGTAAAAAACAATATAACTTGGCGAGGCCACCATTCGCCCACCGTGCTTTTAACTACTATGGATTTAACAAGATATAACAAAGAAAAGGAAAACATCATCATCTATCTTATCCTGCTTTTCCTTATTGGGATAGGGATTGCGTTGACATATAAGCCCTATGGATTCATAGATCCCGAATACTATTCCAAACGCATCGCTCCATCGATAAGTTACAACTTCATCACCATGATTACCGCCTATATTGTCGAGGTGGCTATCCAGTTGCTCAAATACCATACCAGGTTTGCAAGAGCCAACACATGGTGGAAATTCATTCTTTTCAATCAGATCTTCGACACATTGCTTATGAGTGTCGGAGCCTTGGCTATGGCACTCAACTTGATGAACTGCATCGTACCCCTATCTTTCGTCTTTCTTCGTTCACTCTCGGTATCCTTCTTGGCCACATTCTTCCCATACGCCATTACCCTCACCCTCTTTGCCATTCGAGAAAAGAAGCGTGCAGGGCAACTATTAGACGATGAATTCTCAACTACAAACCGTGGAGATGATGACAATGCCGATTCTGACAACGAAGGGATCCCCTCCCCTATCACCTGTATGTTCTACAATCTCAACGGAAAATTTGTTTTCAGCTGCAAGGAAGACGACTTGCTTTATGTCGAATCCAACGACAACTACGTCAACATCCATTATCTCAATGAGGGAAACGAGGAACACACCCTTATCCTCAACACAATGAAGAACCTCGAGAACACAATGGCCTCACATGGGCTATTGCGTTGTCATCGCAGTTATCTTGTCAACAGCAACAAAATCAAAACCCTCCGCAGACAGGGTGGAGCCTATGTCATTGAACTCGAAGGCAGCGACACCATTCTCGATGTCGGAAAGACCTATCAGGAATCTGTTATCAGCCACACCCAACTTGGCAAACGTTCACGAGCAAGCCAAAGACGAAAATAACAGTCATCTACTCCATTTTTGTTTTCCCAAAGTCCCATTCCACACAGGCGTGTGTTTTACCTCCCACAGGCGCCTGCGGGAGGGGTCGCAGCATAGCTGCGGGAGGGGTAATTGCTATGCTGTGGGAAACGATGCAAGCGCCTGTGTGAAAGGATGCACTTGACTATGGACAAACATGAAGCCACGAATAAAGAAAGGGGACGACAGCGATAACTGCCGTCCCCTATTGGGATGAAATCTTTATAACGATTTTTATTTCTCCAAACGGATGCGAGCGTCGACAGCCACAACGGCACGAGGATTGCCCAGCAGAGGATTGAGGTCCATCTCGGCAATCTCGGGAGCAGCCTGCACAAGGGCACTGACGCGAGCAATCTGGTCGGCATAGAGGTCGAGGTTGACGGGCTCCTGACCACGGACACCTTCCAGAATCTTATAGCCACGCAGATGGGTGAGCATCTCTTTGGCCTCAGCAGCAGTAATGGGAGCCAATGCCGACTGTACATCTTTGAGCACCTCGATGAAAATGCCGCCCAAGCCAAAGAAAATCTGATGTCCGAACTTGGGGTCGCGAATAGCGCCGATATAGACATCAGTACCGTCAAGCATGGGATACATCTCAACTGCATAGGTCTCAGGAATGACAATCAGACGGTCGAACTCGCGTGCCACAGTGTCAAGGTCTTTGACTCCGAGGGTAACACCACCCACATCGCTCTTGTGGAGCGGACCGACCACCTTCATGACCAAAGGAACATCCTTGGAGCAACCCACTTCGCGAGCGAAGGCGAGGGCGTCCTCTTTCTTGGAGACCTCTATGCTCTTCTTGCGAGCGATACCAGCGGCATCAAGGAGTTCATTATAGTCGGCAATCTCCATATAACCGTCCTTGCAACGATCGACGGTAGCACGAATACGAGCCACATCGATAGCAGGTTGTTCCACATTCTCAGGCTGAGGTTTGGGAGTATTGTAGACTTTCACAAGGGCATTGCCAAGCACACACTCCTCGGGGAAGTTGATACGACCCTTGGCAATGAAGTCATCGATTTCCTGTTTGACATTGATGATAGAGGGAAGAACAGGGAAAATAGGTTTCTTGCAAGTCTTCATCTTTTCGTCAAGCAAGTCGTAAACCTCTTTGTTGGAGAAGAGTCCAGGAGAACCGAAAATAACCACCGAGAAGTCAATGTCTGTATATTCATTCTCGACAGTGTCAATAATATATCCTAATTGTTCGGCAGTACCGGTAGCCAAGAAGTCGATGGGGTTACCCACTGAGCTGCCACCAAAGAGTTTGGCAAGCAGAGCGGGGCTGGCGGGATGGTCTTTCAATGAAGGCACCTCGATGCCACCGTTGCTGAGCACGTCGGTAAGCATGACGGCGGGACCGCCGGCGTGGGTGATGACTGCACAACGATTGCCTTTGATTTCTGGATGCATAAAGACTGCACACACAGTGGTGAGTTCCTGACGGTTTTGGCAACGGACGATACCTGCTTTGCGGAAGAGTGCGTCGACAGCAGCATCGTTGGTGGCCAAAGCACCGGTATGGCTCGAGGCGGCACGACTACCTGCTGCACTACCGCCCGACTTGATGGCAGCGATATGGCAGCCCTT
>CAJOQB010000113.1 GCA_905236405.1 uncultured Bacteroidales bacterium | reverse complement strand
TATGGCCTCGACTTGGGTCTGCCCACGGGCGAGCCTATCTATGCCGCTTTTGACGGAGTGGTGCGTTTCTCGAACTGGAACAGTTCGTATGGCAACTTGATAGTGATACGCCACAACAACGGGCTGGAGACCTACTATGCCCACTTGTCGAAACGCGAGGTCCACGCTGGCGACCATGTGAAGGCCGGCACCGTCATCGGGTTGTGCGGCAACACGGGACGCTCCTATGGCAGCCACCTCCATTTCGAGATACGCTACAACGGCATTGCCATGAACCCCGAGAATGTGGTCGACCCTGTGACCAAGACATTACGCAGCGAGAAGCTGCTGCTGACGCGGCAGTCGTTTGCCAAGGTGGGTTCGTCGTCGGGCGGCAGCGCCAAGCCGCAGTCGTCGGCCAGCCGCTCGTCGGCACAGTACTACAAGGTGCGCCAAGGCGACACCCTCAGCAAGATAGCCAAACGCAACGGCACCACGGTCAAGAAACTCTGCCAGCTGAACGGCATCAAGGAGACCACCACCCTGCGTATCGGCCAGCGACTGAGAATCCGTTAGCAAAATACACTCGTTTCACTCTCTCCTATGCGTATCGATATCCTTACTCTCTTCCCCAACATGATGAACATGTTCTTCGAGGAGTCCATCATGAAGCGAGCCCAGAAGAAGGGGCTGCTCGAGGTGGTGTTCCACGATTTGCATGACTACTCCACCACTCGCTACGGCTCGGTCGACGACTACCCCTATGGCGGCGGTGCTGGCATGGTGATGGGCATCGAGCCGTTGGCGGCGTGCATCGAGAAGCTGCAGGGCGAACGGGCCTACGACGACATCATCTACACCGCTCCCGACGGCGAGATGCTGAGCCAACCCATGAGCAACGAGCTCTCGCTGAAAGAGAACCTGATGGTGCTGTGCGGCCACTACAAGGGGGTTGACGAGCGGATAAGGGAGCATTTCATCACCCGCGAGATTTCGATTGGCGACTATGTGCTGACCGGCGGCGAGCTGGCGGCAGCCGTCATCTGCGACACCGTGGTGCGACTGATTCCAGGCGTCATCGGCGACGAGCAGTCGGCCCTGAGCGACTCGTTCCAAGACGGGTTGGTGGCGCCGCCCGAATACACCCGTCCTCCCGAGTTCCGTGGATGGAAGGTGCCCGACGTGTTGCTCAGCGGCAACCACGCCAAGATAGAGCAATGGCGCTACGAGCAGGCCGTGGAACGCACACGGCAACGCCGTCCCCACCTGCTCAACGAGAAATGAACACGAATAGACAATTAACAATAATAGCAAACCTAAACCATAATTGTATGACAGAATTTGAGAAATACGCCACCCGTCATTGTGGCATCAGCAGCACTACCTACGCCAAATACACCTCGGCCATCAACAATTCTCTGACCCCCTACATCGTCGAGGAACGTCAGCTCAACGTGGCCCAGATGGATGTCTTCTCGCGTCTGATGATGGACCGCATCATCTTCTTGGGTACCGCCATCGACGACTACACCTCGAACGTCATCCAGGCACAGCTGCTCTTCCTCGAGAGCGTGGACAGCACCAAGGACATCCAGATTTACCTCAACTCGCCGGGAGGCAGCGTCTATGCCGGCCTTGGCATCTACGACACCATGCAGTACATCCAGCCCAAGGTGGCCACCATCTGTACTGGCTTGGCCGCCTCGATGGCCAGTGTCCTGTTGTGTGCAGGCGAGAAGGGGATGCGTTGCGCTCTGCCCCATTCGCGTGTGATGATTCATCAGCCGATGGGCGGCGCCGAAGGACAGGCAACCGACATGGAAATCACCGTCCGTGAGATTCAGAAACTGAAGAAAGAGCTCTACGAAATCATCGCCCTCCACAGCGGACAGCCCTTCGAGACCGTGGCCGCCGACAGCGACCGCGACCACTGGATGACTGCCGAGGAGGCCAAGACTTACGGCATGATTGACGAGGTGCTGGTACGCAGATAAAAACACCCTTCCGTTATGCAAGTGAAAGTCATCAACCGTTCGCACCATCCGTTGCCGCAGTACCAGTCGGCACAGGCCGCCGGACTCGACCTGCGTGCCTATCTGCCCCAAGGGGGCGTGACGCTCCAGCCGCTGGAGCATGCGCTCATCCCCACGGGACTCTTTATCGAACTGCCGTCGGGCTACGAGGCACAGATACGTCCCCGCAGCGGGTTGGCCCTCAAGCACGGCGTCACCGTGCTCAACAGTCCCGGCACCATCGACGCCGACTATCGCGGCGAGGTGTGTGTGCTGCTGGTCAATCTGTCACAGATGCCGTTCGAGGTCAACGACGGCGAGCGCATCGCACAGATGGTGGTGGCTCGCCACGAGCAGGTGGAGTGGCAGCCCGTTGACGAACTGTCCAACACCGAACGCGGTGCCGGTGGCTTCGGCCACACGGGGAAATAACCATCGTTATGCGAAACTTATTGCTTCTATTGCTGCTTTTTGTGGCAGCGTGCAACGGCAACTGCCAGCCGGCAGCCACAGCCGAAGCCCTTCAGCCTGTCGATCCTGTCACCGTGACGGGTGCCGACAGGCTGATGTCGTCAGACGGAGCTCCGATGCTCGACAGTCTGGTGGAAGGGCGTGTACGGGTGGCTGTGGTGGCCAACCAAGCCAGTCTTCTCGCCTGTGGCACCCATCTGGTCGACACACTGATGCGCTGTGGTGTGCTTGTGGTGAAAATCATGAGCCCCGAGCACGGCTTCCGTGGCAACGCCGAGGCGGGTGCCACGGTGGCCAACAGCGTCGACACCAAAACGGGTCTCCCTATTGTCTCGCTCTACGGCAAGAACAAAAAGCCTACACAAGAGCAGCTCGAGGATGTGGATTATGTCCTCTTCGACCTGCAGGACGTGGGGTGCCGCTTCTATACTTATATCTCCACCCTGCATTATGTCATGGAGGCATGTGCCGAGGCGGGCATACCGCTCGCCGTCCTCGACCGACCCAACCCCAACGGCCACTATGTCGACGGGCCGGTGTTGGATACCTCGAGATACC
>CAJOQB010000112.1 GCA_905236405.1 uncultured Bacteroidales bacterium | reverse complement strand
GGTGGCGGCCACGATACGGACGTCAACCTTGCGGGGCACGTTCTCGCCCATAGGAAGAATCTCTTGGTTCTCCAACACACGGAGCAGTTTCACCTGCATGTTGAGCGGCAGTTCTCCCACTTCGTCGAGGAAGATGGTGCCGCCGTTGGCCTCTTCGAAATAGCCTTTGCGGTCGCGGTCGGCACCAGTGAAGGCACCTTTGCGATGGCCGAACAACTCGCTCTCGATGGTGCCTTCGGGTAGGGCACCACAGTTGACGGCAATCAGTTTCTTTGATTTGCGACTACTGTTCTCGTGGATAATCTTCGAGAAGACATCCTTGCCCACGCCGCTCTCACCGGTGATGAAGATGGTCAGTTTAGAGTCGGCCACCTGCAACGCCTTGTACAGCGCCAGATTCAGCTGGGGGTCATCGCCGATAATATCGTGTTTGGCTTTAACGATTTCTATTTCGTGTTCGCGATCTTTCATGTTTTCAGTTGACAATACAGTTAAGTTGTTCGCACAATTGTTGTCTCAGTCGCACCAAGTGCATCTTTTCTTGCACCAGCAGCAGTTGGTCTTCAGGGTTGGGTGCCAGTTGGAACTGACGACCGTTGGACTGGATTTTGTGGTCCAGTTTGCGTAGTTTCAGTGTACGGATGGCATAGAGCACATCTTGCGACAGCCGTTGTTCCGGTTTAGGAGTGACGATATGTCTCTTGTCCCATTCGGGACTGATTTGTTGTGTGTCGAGCATCAGCGAGGTGGCCAGTTCTCGGATGGCGTTGTCCTCGTGGTTGATGTATGATGAAGCATCCACCAGTCTCCCTTCGGTCACCGTCTTGGCAAAATCGTTGAAGATGGTTTGGTAGCGAGGGTCGTCGAATGCGATTTGATCGTTCATCAGCTCGCTTACAATCACCGCCTCGACGAAATACTGTTCCGTTTGGCTGTTTCCCTCTTCGTCCACCGTGGGGTAGTCTATTGCCTTGTGTCCATGATTGAGCAGCAGTTCGATGATTTTCCGTTCCTGTGTATCGTCGGGAAATAGGGTGGGGGAGTAGGGCTCTACTCTGGGAGCAGGGGTGACAGTCACAGGGTTGGTTGGTGCTGATTCCTGCGAAGTGGCAACAGTTTTGATGTTGCCTTGGGCATCGACCACCATCTGACTATTGTCGGTAGAGGTGGCGGGGTCGGAGGCAGGAGTGGTTGCTGTCTCGTTGGGGTGCTTTTCCTCGTATTGCTTCTTTGCACGATGGGCCAAAGCTTTGACCAGTTCGGTCTGTATGGTGGGCTCGGGCATGTTGAGCAACGATGAGCAGAGACGCACATACTCGGTACGTTCCAGCATATCGGGCACCAGTGCGATGGTGCTCACTATCTCGGTCAGCGCTTGTGATTTGCGTATGGGGTCGTTCTTCACCTCGTCGAGCAGCAGACGAGTCTTGTATAGCACAAAATTCTCCTCGTGGTCTCGCAGGTATTCCTGCAAGGCGGTGCTGCCGTGTTTCTGGGCATAGCTGTCGGGGTCGTCGCCGTCGGGGAAGAGCACCATACGCACATGCATCCCTTCCTCCAACAGTATGTTCACCGCACGTAACGTGGCTTTGATGCCTGCTGCGTCGCCGTCGTAAACCACTGTCACATTTTTCGAGAAACGGGCTATCATTCGTGCCTGTTGTTCGGTAAGTGATGTGCCGCATGAGGCAACGGTGTTGGTCACTCCCGACTGGTGCATCGACACCACATCGATGTTGCCCTCCACCAAATAGCATTTGTCGGCTTTCACAATAGACGACTTGGCTTGGAATATGCCGTAGAGCGAGTTTTTCTTTAGGTAGATGTCTGACTCGGGCGAGTTGACATATTTGGCTTTCGTCTTGTCGTTGGTCAGAATGCGTCCGCTGAAGCCCTGTACCCTGCCGCTGATGGTGTAGATGGGGAACATCACTCTGCCGCGGAAACGGTCGTAGCTCTTCCCGTCCTCTTTGAAAACGGTGAGTCCTGTCTTCTCCAACACGGCATTGCTGTAGCCGTGTGCACGGGCGTGGTTGGTGAAGTTGTCCCATTCATCGAGACAGTAACCCAGACCGAATTTCTTGATGGTCTCGTTGGTCATGCCTCGTTGATGGAAGTAACTCAATCCGATGGCTGTCCCCATTTCATTGTTGAACAGCAAGTCGGCGAAATACTGTTGGGCAAATTCCGAACAGTGGAACAGGGCGTCGCGTTCGTTTTTCCGTTCTTTCTGTTCGTCGCTCATCTCCTCCTCCTCGATGGTGATATTGTACTTTTTGGCCAAGTATCGCAACGCATCGGGGTAGGAGAGGTGGTCGTGCTCCATCAGAAAACGCACAGCGTCGCCTCCCTTTCCGCAGCCAAAGCATTTAAAGATGCCACGGGCAGGGTTG
>CAJOQB010000111.1 GCA_905236405.1 uncultured Bacteroidales bacterium | reverse complement strand
TTCACCTCATGGCTAATCCTTCCTTGCTTTTTCTTTGTTTCTGTCATTTGTTGACTGTTTTATGTCAACTTTTTTCAGCGCAAGACAACACCCGCGAGTTGCTAACCGAGCAGTTAGGTATGAAGAGTAAAAGTTAAGGCAATAGTCCTCAGACGACGCTTCCTTTTTCAAAAATCACAATTCGATTTTTTTTGTCATACTGTCAAATTAATTTTGCCGTTCCGCTCATTCTTTGTACCTTTGCCCTTACGAAAGGAGGAGAGAAAGAGGTCTCTTCATTTTCGTAAAACACAGGAAATAAGATATATAAACTAAATACGATATTATGAAATCTATAGCAATCCTTACCGGCGGCGGTCCCGCTCCCGGAATGAACACCGTGGTAGCATCGGTGGCAAAGACCTTTTTACGTGATGGTTTCCGTGTGATTGGCCTTCACGGCGGTTACTCCTCGCTCTTCACCGACAAACCGAGGATGCAAGACATTGACTTCCTGCTGGCCGACGAAATCTTCAACAAAGGCGGCTCGGTACTGAAGATGAGCCGTTTCAAACCTACTGACGAAGATTTCGAGAAACGTTTCAACCTGTCGCTCTTCAAGGATAACGACATCAAGCTGCTGGTCACCGTCGGCGGCGACGACACCGCCAGCACGGCTAACCGCATCGCCAAGTTCCTCGAGTCGAAGCACTACCCCATCGCCAACATCCATGTGCCCAAGACCATCGACAACGACTTGCCGCTGCCCAACAGCAGCCCCACCTTCGGCTACAACTCGGCCAAAGCACAAGGCTGTGTGCTGGCAACAGCCGTGATGGAGGACGCCCGTACGAGCGAGAACTGGTTTGTGGTCAGCGCCATGGGCCGTTCAGCCGGCCATCTGGCATTGGGCATCGCCGGTGCCTGCCACTACCCGATGGTCATCATCCCCGAGTTCTTCAACAAGGCAGAAATCACCATC
Source organism: uncultured Bacteroidales bacterium (assembly GCA_905236405.1). Lineage (GTDB taxonomy): Bacteria > Bacteroidota > Bacteroidia > Bacteroidales > P3 > Colimorpha. Next base: position 11,935 of record CAJOQB010000111.1, on the reverse strand, counting down.
GAGAAGATTGTCAACATGGTGGTCTCCTGCATCGTGAAACGTCGCATCATGGGCATCAACTATGGCGCCGCCATGATTTCGGAAGGCGTGTTCCACAGCCTGTCGGACGACGAGCTGAAGAACGCTGGCATCAACTTCTCGTTCGACGAGCATGGCCACCCCGAACTGGGCAAGGTGTCGAAAGCCCATATCTTCAACGAGCTGCTTGAACGCAAGCTGAAAGAGCTGCACCTAAAAGTGAAGTCGCGTCCCGTGGAAATCGGATACGAGATTCGCTGCCACACGCCTATCGCCTTCGACCTGACCTACTGCTCGCTGATGGGCATGGGTGTGCACAAGCTGTACACCGAGGGCAACACCGGCTGCATGGTCTATGTGGACCATCAGGGCAACATCAGCCCCCTGTTCCTCCGCGACCTGCAGGATCCCGCCACGGGCAAGATTCCTCCACGGCTTGTCAACGTCAACAGCAACAAGGTGATGAGCTATGTCAACGACATCATGGACTACATCACGCCCGCCGACTACGAGGCTGCCCGTCAGTATCTTCCCAACCCCGAAGCATACGACTTCAAGAAGATTCTCAACTGGGAATAAATCCTCAAATAAAATTGTTTTCATGGGTTGAGGGCAAGATTGCCCTCAACTTTTTTTTGTCATATAATATAGAAGGTGTATCTTTGCATTTTTCGTAACCTTAATATATATTTATAATCATCTTAAAACAAAAAAATTATGAGTGGACTCTTTGGCATTGCCTCCAAAAAAGATTGTGTTACCGAACTTTTCTACGGTGTGGACTATCATTCCCATTTGGGTACCAACCGTGCCGGTATTAGCACAGTTGAAGAAAACGGCAAGATGCACCTTAACATTCACAACATCTCCAATTCGTATTTCCGTACCAAGTTTGCCAACGACATCGAGGAGATGAAAGGCCATTTCGGTATCGGCGTCATCAGCGACACCGAAGCCCAGCCGGTCGTTGTCAACTCCCATCTGGGTCGTTTCGCCGTGGTGACGGTGGCACGAGTGAACAATGTTGATGAACTGACAAAGGAATGTCTCGACAACCGTCAGCAGTTTGTCGAACTCAGCCAAGGATGCACCAATGTCACCGAGCTTGTCGCCCTGCTCATCACCCAAGGCAAAGACTTCGTGGACGGTATTGAGAATGTGTACCGCAAGGTGAAAGGCAGCTGCACGATGCTGATACTTACCGAAAAAGGCATCATCGCCGCACGCGACTACTACGGTCGCACCCCCTTGGTCATCGGACAGAACGACGGCGACTATGCCATCGCCAGCGAAAGCCACAGCTACATCAATCTGGGCTATGAGACCTGCCGTTTCATAGGTCCTGGCGAGATAGTGCAAGTCAGCCCCTACGGCATCACCCAACTCAGAAAGCCCAACGACAAGATGCAAATCTGCTCGTTCCTTTGGATATACTATGGCTACCCCTGTGTGGAATACGAGGACATCAACAACGAGATTGTCCGTCAACGACTGGGCTATGCTATGGGCAAGGACGACGATGTGGAAGCCGACTTTGTGAGCGCCATCCCCGACAGCGGCATCGGTATGGCCCAAGGCTATAGCGAGGGCCGCGGAATCCCCTACAAGAGCGGATTCCTGAAATACACTCCCACATGGAGCCGCAGCTTCATGCCTGTCAACCAAGAGAGCCGTGCACTGGTGGCCAAGATGAAACTGATACCTTGCAAAAAAGTGCTGCAAGGACACGACGTGGTGTTCTGCGACGACTCCATTGTCCGCGGCACCCAGCTTCGCGACCAGGTGAAGATGCTGTACGCCAACGGTGTCAAGCATGTTCATGTACGAATCTCCTGCCCCCCGCTGACGGTGGGTTGCAAATACCTCAACTTCTCGGCATCGAAGACCGAGAAAGAACTTATCGCGCTGCGTTGCATCGAACAACTGGAAGGCAAAATCCAAAACGTGGAAGCCTATATGGACAGCTCCACCCAGCAGTATGCCAACATGGTGGAGCTCATCCGCCAGTCGGTGGGTGTCGACACGCTGAAGTTCAACAACCTGCAGACGGTTGTCGACGCCATCGGCCTCCCGAAAGAGAAGATATGCACCCACTGTTTCGACGGCAGCAGCTACGGCGAATAACACTCATCAACTAATATAGACTCATCTGAAAAAGACACTCTACTTGACAGCCCTTGGCGTTCTTATGGCCATGTCGCTCTGTGTGCAGGCCCAAGAACCCGTCTACGAGACCAACGACACTTTGAGCGTCTCGTTGCGTGACGTGTTGCCGTCTCGGGGAATCAAGTACGATTTCATCGACGACACTTCTCTGCTGAACTACTATCTGTCAACCCTGACCGTATCGTTCCCCTCGGTCGAAGACACCTGTTCCTCCTATCTCTCGTATGTCCAACGACTGCAACGACAGATGGCCCGATTGGGAACCGTCTACGACGGAAAGGTGTGGATTGATTCGATTACTTACATCGAAGACTTCTACCACTATCGCGACCAGATGGCGATGGTCATCTCTGTGCTGCAACGCAACATCATGAAGTATCGCCAGCTGGAACAGCAACGCATAGAGGCCGAACGGCAGATTGCCCGTGAGCGGGCTCGCAAGGCACAAGCAGAGACCGACAAGAAAGCGGCAGAGATTGTTGCCGAGATAGACAAAAAGAACAAACAGATTGAGTCTATCACGATGGCCCACGGTGTCACAGACAAGATGAAGGTGAAGAACCTGAAAGACCTTTGGTTTGCCTATCTTCCCATCTACAACCAATACAATCTGAACACCGTGGGTGTCACCGAACAGCAGCTAAACCGGTTGGTCGAACTGCGTTCGTTCCAACAAGAGCTACTCGACAGCGTGCTTCTCGAAAGCGGGTTGCCTAACCAGATAGAGCAGTTCGCCAACCGGCTGAAAGACCGTGCCGGCAAGGACCACGTCGACGTATACCGTTCTTATATCAAGGTGATGCGTACCCCCTTCGTGCCCATCACGTTCAACAGCCTGGAAGGATACCACCAGTATATCCAACAGATGCAAATCATCACCACGGTACAACGGTCATATCTCTATTCGGTAACGCTACGTGAGCGGATTGCCGCCGGCAGCATCGACATTCAAAACCGATGCAAACAACGACACCGCGACATCTATGACTCCTATCGCAACGCGCTCGGCTCCATCAACCAGATACCTGCCTACAGCACCATCGTGGAATCCGAGACTTTCGAGGCGTTGCTTGAGGAATTCATCAGCGTACAGGCTGAATACCTGAACAACGTGGAGCATATCGACCGCATCATGGCACGTGGTGACTCGATTGTCGCGTTGGTGCCCAAGTCGTTCGGCGACGTGGCCAATTCCTATCGCCAGTTGCAGAACACCACGCCCATGATACCCGACTACCACACCCTCAAGGGCGCCCGTTTCTTTGAGCACAGCCTCACTGACTTCGAAGCTTTGCAGGACTGCTATATCCGCATCATCGACCTCCGAATGACCATCGCCCGCAAAGAGGACAGCATCATCTCGGCAAAGTCGGCTCCCAAAGGTCTCTCCTCCTCGTACAAAGCCCTGCGAGGCCAACGTAACTTTGTAGCCGATTTCCGATTGATAGATGCAGGCACTCAGTACACCCATATGCTGGAGAACTTCATCTATCTACAGAACCAGTTTCTGATTCTGCTCTCCAACCACTACACCATCAAACAGCAAAGCGACCAGATTCTCGAGAGTTCCAAAGCAAACTACCCAAACATCTACAAGGCTTATCAGAAACTCTTCAAGAGCTACAACCTCGATGCCAACTTTGTGCGTGACGAGGATGTGTCGCACTACGCCACCGTGCAAGAAAACCTGCTGGCCGAGCAGAAACTATTGCTCGACATCATGACGTCACCCTCCGAAGCCATCAAACTGAACGACCAACTGAAAGGCGAAAAGGAGTTGAACCGAATCAAACTCGCCATTGGAGTGAAATAAAGGCTATATTCTCACCGACAGGCGATCGACAATGCCTCGTTTCCAACTGCTGAAGTCACCTGAGAGGATATGCCGACGTGCTTCGCCGACAAGCCAAAGGTAGAAATGAAGATTGTGGATGGAGGCTATTTGCAACCCCAACAGTTCCTCAGCCTTGAACAGATGATGCAGATAAGCAAGCGTGTACACCCTGTCGGCCTCTGCACCGCTGTCGGGGTCAATAGGTTCGAAGCAGCGTTCCCACTTCTTGTTCTTTATATTAATGGTGCCACGACTGGTGAAAAGCATTCCATTGCGTCCGTTGCGGGTGGGCATCACACAGTCGAACATATCGATGCCTCGTTCGATGGACTCAAGAATATTGGCTGGCGTTCCCACCCCCATCAGATAACGAGGACTGTCTTGAGGAAGGATGGCGTTGACCACTTCAACCATTTGATACATCACCTCGGTGGGCTCACCAACGGCAAGACCTCCAATGGCGTAACCCAAAGCATCCTTTGAAGCGATATATTCGGCACTTTGTTTTCTGAGGTCACTGTATTGGCACCCTTGTACAATAGGGAAAAGAGCCTGCTGATAACCATAAAGGGGTTCGGTTTCGTTGTAACGGGCCACACAGCGGTCGAGCCAACGATGGGTCAACTCCATCGACTTCTTGGCATAATTATAAGGTGCGTTACCAGGGCAACACTCGTCGAAAGCCATGATGATGTCGGCTCCGATGACACGCTCGATATCCATCACCCGCTCGGGGGTGAAAAGATGACGAGATCCGTCGATATGGCTTTGGAACTTACATCCCTCCTCAGTAATCTTGCGACTGTCGGCCAACGAGAACACTTGGAATCCCCCACTGTCGGTCAACATGGGTCGCTCCCACCCGTTGAAACGATGCAACCCTCCGGCTGCACGCAAGGTGTCGAGACCAGGACGGAGATAGAGATGATAGGTGTTTCCGAGAATAATCTTGGCATCGATGTCTGTTCTCAGTTCATGCTGATGAACCGCCTTGACAGTACCCGCCGTGCCAACAGGCATAAAGATAGGGGTGGGGATATCACCATGGTCTGTATGAAGCACGCCTGCCCGGGCATTACTACAAGGGTCAAGAGAAGTGATGTCGAAATGCATGGTCTGTTTTCTACAATGGTATTGTTGATAAATAGTTGACAAGTTCTTTAAAAACGAAGTGCAAAAGTACAACTATTTTGGGAATAGTCAGTAAATTTGCACTTTCAAATATATTGGACAATGAATCTGTTTTACGAATTAACTAACACTTATACATTAACTTTAGCCATTGTCGCTGGGGTCGCTTTTATTTTTTTGGCTCTCTACTATGGACTTGCCTATTTTCGTGTTGGACGCAGCAAAAAAGGAATCATCGAAGAACAAAACGCTATTCCCGATGACGACTTGCCATCGGTATCTGTGGTGATGACAGTGCACAACGATGCCTATCTGCTAAAAGACAACCTCGTCTATCTGCTCGAACAAGACTACCCCAAATACGAGGTTGTCATTGTCGACTATATGTCGCAAGACGACACGCCCTATGTGCTGAAGGTCCTCAAAGCGAATTACCCTCACCTGAAGGTGGTCAACTTCAAAGAGGATGTCAACATGTTCAAGGGTCAGAAATATCCTCTCTCCATTGGCATCCGCACTGCATCCAACGACATCATACTGCTGACCGAACCCGACTGCAAACCCGTCACCTTCAACTGGGTAAAAAACATGGCTATAAGTTATCTCCACGGTGGCGACATTGTGGGTGGATATTGCGGTATACGACAAGAGGTGGGCGGTCTGAACATGATGATGCAATACGACAACATGGAGGCATCGGCCACCATGATTGGTCTGTCCATGTTGGGTTGTCCCTATACCGCCACGGGTTGCAACCTTTCCTATAGACGTTCTTTCTTTATGGACAGGAAAGGCTTTATCAGCCACTATAGCATCCCCGAAGGTGCCGACGACATCTTTGTGAACCAGAACGCCACAAAGAGCAACTTCCGTTTCAACCTCACTCCTGACACCTTTGTCGAAAGACAACCTGCCGCCAACCACAAACAATGGCTGCAGCAACGCAAAAAACGATATGCCACCAAATACCTCTACTCTCTCGGACAAAAAGCATTGCTTCAAATCCATCCGCTCTCGCTGCTACTGTTCTACGCAGCGTTGACGCTGATGCTGATTGACAACATCATGCTATGGCCCATTGCCGTTACGTTGTTTGTAATAAAAACAGTATGGCAGATAGTATCATTTTATTTTCTCAATCAGCGCTTTGGAGTAAAACAGGTACACTTGTGGTCACCCTTCTATGAATTTTATTTTCTCTTGGCAAATACTATATTATATCTTTCTTCGTTAACGAGAAAAAAATAACAACGTGGAAACAAGCGTCAATCTTTCAACAGAGAAAGCACAACGAGACTATCAGTTGGTGTTGCGTGCCCGTGACGAGGGTGACGAGCGTGCATTTGCCGACTTGATGCGAATGTATCGTGAGCCACTTTACATGATGCTGTTCAAGATGACCAGCGATGCCACTGTCGCCGAGGATTTGACCATCGAGGCATTCGGCAAAGCCTTCCACCAACTAAGCAACTACACTCCAAAACATGCTTTCAGCACATGGCTTTTCGCCATTGCCTCCAACAACTGCATTGACTATCTTCGTCGGAAAAGAAAGGAACAGACCTACTATATCGACGACATCGTCTCTCCCGTCAGCGACGAAACACAGCGTGCTTCACGCGAACTGAACATTCCCTCCGACGACGACAACCCAGAAGAAGACATGGTTCGCCGGCAACGCATTCAGATAATGCGTGAGGTGATAAAACAACTGAAACCGATGTATCGACACATTGTTGAGCTTCGCTACTTTGAGGAATTGTCGTATGAAGAGATTGCTGCAAAGATGGACATTCCTATCGGATCGGTGAAATCGAAGCTTCATCGTGCCCACAGTTTGCTTTATACTATTCTTTCGCAACGTGACGACTTGTTTTAATACAATAATAACTATATAAATAATATGAACGATAAAGAACGAGACCGATGTGGCGACGATGCTTCCAAGGACGATGGACCCTCTTGTAGCACGTCGCAGTCTGCCCGAAAGATAACACTGTTGGTTTTCATATTATTGACATCACTACAGGGTTGGTCAACGACCAATCCAAATTTTTCTTTTTCCTATCAATCCCCCAGACCTTTGCTCTACCAAAACGGTCTTTCGCTAAGCCTTGATGCAGGCATGTTGATTGCCAGCAACCGTCATGCCAATTTCTATCAAGGAATAGAGACCAATGTCAACTCCATCTACCGTATCATGCATAGCGAGGCTTTCGGTATGCAGATGTGGAACGACCTCACCACCTATGATTTGATTGGCTCGGACATCACCAACTATCAACAACTGACCATTGACGAATATGGCGATATGTCCTATCGTTTGGCCATACAGGTAGGCATGGGGTTCCGCTATGACTACGGCAACGGATGGGGATGGCTGGTACGTATGGATTATGCGAAACTCACCGCCACAGGTGCTTTCCTTATTAACGCCACCAACGGTACAGGCATTCTCACCAACCAAAACCGATGGGTGAAATGCGGTATTATGGGACAGGAGAAACGCATCAATATCGACCTCGGCGTGTCAAGGAAATTCAAGATGCAAAACGGTCTCGACATTGGATTTGAACTGGGAGGAGAGGTGAACAACACCGAAGTGATAGCCAACGACATCGAAGTGGCTGGACGCACATACAGCATTCTCGATATCTGGAACGGTCAGTTTCCAACCACCGGCTCGTATCCTTACGACTATATCAACCAAGGTGGCATAGGTTATGGCGGTTTCTCCACCATCAACATAGGTTATACAATGCCAAGCTATAGCACACTTACTCTTGCCTACACATTCTACTATAACTACATCAATCTCGAGGGCTACGAATCCTTTGCCCCGCAACACCTCATCACCCTTCGCTTCGACTTTGATGGTTTCAAGTTTTTTGACTCTTAACAAGAAATACAATTATATAAAATGATAGAATTTACAACTTTGTCCGAATCGGGACATCACCATTTTGCGAAAGAGCTCTTCGAGGAATCGTTTCCCAAAGAAGAGCGGCCTCCGTTTAGTCAGCTCGAGGACCGAGACGAGAATAATTTCCACTTCCTTGTGGCCACTATCGACGATGACGAACCCATCGGTATCCTCTCCTACTGGACCTTTGAGGAGTTCACCTATATCGAGCACTTTGCCATCGCCAAAGAGTATCGCGGCCAAGGTCTGGGTCGAGCCGTTTTCTTGAACTTCATGATGCAGCACCAAGACCAGGTAGTGCTTGAGATAGAACTGCCTAACACTGAGACAGCCGAACACCGTCTTGAGTTCTACGGCGACATGGGGTTCACTCGCAATCCGCAGGAGTATTGGCAACCCAGTTACGACGGCAAACGACTGGCCATACCCATGATAATAATGTCGAAATATGAGCTTGACGACGGTGAGTTTGAAGACGTTAAACAGATTCTATACACAAACGTATACCGCTACACCCCGAAAAAGTAATATCATCTCCCGCTATTCCCTTTGTTTGCAAGGATTACCGATATAGAGAGTAAAAAAAATTCATACTGTATAGTTCAGCAAACGAATAGATTGAGACACGTACAAATGGGATTTCTCAAAAAAAATTTGGAGGATCATAAAAAGGTTGTATCTTTGCACTCGCAAAACGGAAGAGAAAGGACGTTTTGACAGATGGCTCCCTAGCTCAACTGAATAGAGCATCTGACTACGGATCAGAAGGTTGTGGGTTTGAATCCCGCGGGAGTCACAAAGAGAAAGGAATCGCGAATGCGATTCCTTTTCTTTTTTACCTTTTTCAATGTGGTGGCAGGTGAATCTATCACTTTTTCTTCTTGGGGAGCGACTGGTAGATGAGAGTCTGCACATCGGTGCGGATGTTCATATTGGCCAGCTTGTTGGGGGTTGCGGAGGGATAGACGCGATTGCTGAGGAAGATATAGACGAGCTCGCGGTCAGGGTCGACCCAAACCATGGTGCCGGTAAAGCCTGTGTGGCCATAGCTGCTTTGGGTGGCAAGGGGCGAGACATGGGTGCTGTTGCCCTTGATGAAGGGTTTGTCGTAACCTAATGCACGTCGGTTGTTGTATTGCGTGTAGTAGCGCTGATTAAAGGTATTGATGACATCGGTGCCGAGGTACTGCTTACCGCCATAGGAGCCGCCGGCCAACATCATTTGATATAGTTTGTTGAGGTCTGCAGCGGTGCTGAAGAGACCTGCATGTCCGGCCACGCCGCCAAAGGCTGCAGCGTTGGGGTCGTGGACTTCGCCTCGGAGTGTACGCTGACGGATGTCGGGATTGGTCTCGGTGGGAGCGATGCGTTTCTCGTCAATCTTGATATATTTGCCGAGCAGAGGTTGGAAGGTGGTGCTCGTCATGCCCATCGGGCCATAGAACTGCTGTTGCATGAAGAGGTCGAGCGTCTGTCCGCTGACTCGCTCGACGACGTCGGCCAGAAGAATGAACCCAAGGTCGCTGTATACATACTTATGTTTGTCCTTGTTGAGCGGGCTGGCGGCAATCTGTGTCAACAGCGACAGCCGTGTCTTGGTCAACTGCTGCTCGGTGGGCTGGCAGTTGGGCAGCGAGGCATCCATGCACTCGGAGGCGTTCTTCCAATAGGCGTCGAACGACTTGAGTCGAGCGATGTGACTGAGTGCCTCACGGATGGTAATCTTGCTTTTGTTGGTATGTTTGAGGTAGGGCAAATAACGCGACAGCGGGTCGTCGAGTTTGATTTTGCCTGCATCGACGAGTTTCATGATAGCAAAGGTGGTGGCGGTGACTTTGGTGAGGGAGGCAAGGTCGTAGACGGTGTTGGTGTCGACCTTGGGCGAGTTGGCGTCGTAGGTCTGCCGTCCGTAGCAGCGTTGGTAGACAACCTGACCTTTGTAGGCCACCAGCAACTGGCATCCAGGGTAGGCTTGCGCTTGTATGCCGCCGTTGATGATGGAGTCGATACGGTGGAAACAGAGGGTGTCCATGCCGGCCTTCACCAGTTGGGCATAGGGGCTGATGGTCTTCTTGGGTGAGGTGAGCGATTTGGGAGCCATGAAATGGTCGATGTCGACGGGCAACTGACCCTCGAACTTGCCTGCACGGAGTTGTTTGTCGACAGCCTTGTGGACGACAGCCATATCCTGATAGGCGACGACGATGGCAGCCGGTGTGGTGCTGAGCGACGAGCCGGCGTAGATGATGCTGTCGGCGGGGGTGCTGCGACGTTGGGAGCCCTGAGTGCTGGTCTTTGCAAAGGGGAAATACTGCAGGATGAAGGGCGAGCCGTAGATGACCAGAACGGTGTTGTGGTTGAAGGCGGTGATTTGGCTTATGAGGTCGACCATCTTCGACGAGACACCGTAGTTGTTCTGAGCCGTGGGGTTGGCATAGGCGGCGAGGGTGATGACCACCTTGTCTGCCGAGGCCACCTTGCCGATGTTTTCGCCGCTGAGGGTGGTAACGGCGCTGTCGGCATTGCCGAGGGCAATCCACGCCACGTTGTCGCTCTTCTTGAGCGGCAGCACGCTGCGGTCGTTGCGGACGAGCGTCAACGCCTTCTCGGCAATCTGAGCGGTGATTTCCTCGCAGCGTTCACGGTCTTTCTTGGTGGGGACGCTGAGGGCGTCGAGGTCTAATTTGTGGAGTTGGAAACGGTATTTCTCGTACAGCACGCGGCGGCATTTGTTGTCGATAAGTTGGGCGAAATTGTAGTCCTCTTCAGCGTGGGCCTTGATGAGTTTCACCGACCCTTCGACATCTAACGGCAGCAACAGGACATCGCTGCCGGCCTGTAGCGAGAGCAACGTGCTTTCGGCCTTGCCGTGGTTCTTGGTGACAGCCTTCATGTCCATGCCGTCGGTGATGATGAGTCCCGTAAAACGCATCTTTTCGCGGAGCAACTCGTTCATGATGGGTTCCGAAAGGGTGGCGATGTTCTTGGTGTCATAGGCGTTGACCTGCAGGTGACCCACCATGATGCCACGGCAACCGGCGGCGATGAGCCGCTTGAAGGGATAGGTGTCCACCGAGTCGACATAGGCTTTGGTGTGGTTGATGACAGGGACGTCGACGTGCGAGTCGGTCTCGGTGTCGCCGTGCCCGGGGAAATGCTTGGCCACGGCCATGACGTGCTGCGACTGCAGCGCTTGGGCGTAGCGTATGCCCTTGGAGGCCACACGGTTCTTCTTGGCACCGAACGAGCGGGCGCCGATGACGGGGTTGAGGGGGTTGCTGTTGAGGTCGACCACAGGGGCGAAGTTGATATTGATGCCCATGTTGTGGCACTGGCGACCGATTTCGTTGCCCATCAGAGTTATCAACGTGTCGTTGGCCGGACTGAGGGCGCCCATCATCATCTGCCGCGGAAACGAGTAGCAGTCGGTGAGCCTCATGCCCAGTCCCCACTCGCCGTCGATGCTGATGAAGAGTGGCACTTTCGACATGCGTTGGTACTGCTTGGTCTGCTTCAACTGCTCGACAGCCGTGCCGGCAAAGAAACAGACACCGCCCACGTGGTAGTCGGTAATCAGCTTGTTGAACGCCTTCTCGTCCTTGGGCTTCATCTTGGTGGGCACACGGACAATCATCAGCTGTCCGATTTTCTCCTCGAGCGAAAGGGTGGCCATCACCGAGTCGACCCACTGGGTGGCGTGCTGGATGGCGTAGACCTCCTTCTTGGCCGGAGCGGGACGAGACGTTTTCTTCTTGCCGCGGCGCTGGGCGTCGGCATCGAAGGGCTGAGCCAACGCAGCGAACAAAACAATCATTGCGAATAGGGATGTGCTTACTTTTTTCATGCCCTTTGTAACGACACAC
>CAJOQB010000110.1 GCA_905236405.1 uncultured Bacteroidales bacterium | reverse complement strand
GGTGAGTGGCTGAAACCAACAGTTTGCTAAACTGTCGTACTCGATTAGGGTACCGGGGGTTCGAATCCCCCCTTCTCCGCCAAGCAAAAAGCCCAACAAAGGTGAGACACGGGATATAGCGTAGTCCGGTTATCGCGCCTGCTTTGGGAGCAGGAGGTCGCAAGTTCGAATCTTGCTATCCCGACACCAGGAAAGAGACAGAGCTTACTAAAGGGTAAGCTTTTTTTGTGGAAACACTCTTTCGCCTGTTGGTTCCGTAGCTCAGCTGGATAGAGCAACTGCCTTCTAAGCAGTAGGTCCTGCGTTCGAATCGCAGCGGAATCACTACAAAAAGAAAAGCGGAGTTGTCCAAAAGGATGGCTCCGCTTTTGCTATATAGGCTTCCCGTTACCCGATGATGCCAGTCACTAATACGACCAACAGCGCCACAGGTGCCAAGAAGCGGATGATGAAGTAGTAGAATACTTTGAAGTAACCCACTTTGAGTGTCCCGTGGTTCGACAGCTCGTCGTGAATCTCGTCGCTCTTCACAAACCATCCCAAGAAGATGACGATGAGCAACGCACCGATGGCCAACAGATAGGTGCCCGTCAGTTTGTCGAGGATGTCGAACAGGTGCCAGTGGTTGAGCACGCCATTGCCAAACGAGAACGAGGTCAGCACAGCCAGAACGGCGCCACTTGCTGCCACTATCATCACCGCCTTGGAGCGGTTCATCCCCTTTTCGCTGATGGCGGCAGTCAGCGCCTCGAGCAGCGAGATGGCCGACGTCAGGGCGGCCAGCACCAACAGCAGGAAGAACATGATGGCGGCGATGCGGCCAAAAGCGCCCATCGAGTCGAACACCACAGGCAACACCTGATAGACCAGTCCCGGGCCTTCGGCTGGGGTGAGTCCGCAGGAGAAGACAGCGGGGAAGATGGCGATGCCGGCCAGAATGGAGACCGAGAGGTCGCACACCACAATCCACAGCGACGTGGTGAGCAGGTTGTCCTTCTCGGGCAGATAGGAGCCATAGACAATCATCACGCCCAGACCCACCGACAGCGAGAACAGTGCCTGACCCAAAGCGGCCAGCACCCCTTCGCCTGTCAGCAGGCTGAAGTCGGGATAGAACAGGTAACGCAGACCCTCGGAGGCGCCCTCCAAGGTGACGGAACGGACACACAACACCGCCAACAGCACCACCATGACGGGCATCAGCAGTTTGGACACCCGTTCGATGCCCTGCTTGACGCCGCCCAAGATGACCACGACGTTGATGGCAAGGAACACCAACAGACACACCACGGGACCGACCGAGGAGGAGGCAAACTCGACAAAGTGGCTCTCATAGCCGCCACTTTCGCCGACGACGGCCAGCCGACCGATAAGCGACTCCCAGAAGTAATTGACGGTCCAGCCAGATATCACTAAATAGACGGCCAGCACCAAAAAGCAGGTGACCAATCCCAACACGCCGACCATCCGCCAGCCCTTGTGTTTGGGTCGCAGGGTGTTGAACGCCTGAAGGGGCGACTGCCGTGTGCGACGTCCGATGATAAACTCGCTCATCATCAACGCCATCCCTATGAAAAAGATGAAGAAGATGTAGACCAAGAGAAAAGCACCGCCGCCATATTTTCCGCAGATATAGGGGAAACGCCACATGTTGCCCAGCCCCATGGCCGAGCCTGCAGCTGCCATGATGGCACCGAAGGTGCTGTTAAATCCGTTTTTGTTTGTTGCCATAATATATCAATCTATTATATCCATTACCCATTCAGGGTATTCTTTCGATTCTTTTGGTTTAGGACGTCGAGTAGAGGCGGCAGCAGGTTTCCGCTGCTTTTTCGTCGGGTCGATGCAGACATACTTGATACGTTGGCGACGCCAAGTGTAGACAATCTGCAGCCGACCGTCGGACGAGGGGATGACAGAAGGGTAGGAGTATTCGCCGATGGGGCTGTTCTCCAATGTCTCCCACCATTTCCAGTGGATGCCGTCTTTGGAAAAGAGTATCGACAGCGGTGTGCGGGGCGGATTCTGCATCCCTTGCGGCAAAGGCCAGTTGTTGCACACCATGTAGTAGGCACTGTCGGAGAGACGGCAGACATCGAATCCGCTGTTGTTGTTGGACATCTTGGTGAGCCGCAGCGGCGTCCATGTGGTGCCGTTGTCGTTGCTGGTGGTGAGGGCCACCCTCGACTGTTGTGTGCGGCAGAAAGCCATCAGCCGTCCGTCCTTCAGCGGCAGTAGCGAGGGTTGGATGGCTTGGATGCCGTTGGGAGCTTCGACGAAGGGGGTGCGTTGCCAGGTGCGGCCTTGGTCGTCGCTGTATTCGAAGTAGACCTTCCATCCCTCTTTCTCGTCGCTGGCGGGGCATATGATGCGGCCATTGCTGTAGAGGGGTTTGTTCTTGGCAGGTCCCAGCATCCCGTCGGGCAACGGCTCAGGTTGGCTCCACGTCTGTCCACCGTCGGACGACCGGAGCAGCCATCCCGTCCATTGCGACACCTGCGACCCCCGTTTGTAGAAGAGCAGCAGGTCGCCGTTGGGAATCTGGAAGAGCACTGGATTCCAGCAGGGCAAGCCGTCGCCGCCGGCCACACGTTGCGGAGCCGACCAGTCGTTTTGTCCATGAGCCTTGCGACAGAGCCAGATGCAGACATCGTTGCCTCCCTCATGGTGGCCGCCATAGAAAGCGCTCAGCAGGTCGCCGTTGGGAGTCTCCACGATGGTGGCGGCGTGGCATTGCTCGAAGGGGGCGTCGTTGTATAGAAACTCGTCGAACACAAAAGGCTGTTCCAAATAGGGAATCTCAAAGTCGTAACTCCCTGCCGTGAACTCTTTGGTGTTGGGCGAGAAGACATCGCCGAAGATGTGGTCGTAGCGCTCCCCGCCATGCAGCTTCCGATGCAGGTAGATGGTGCCGCACGACTGGGGAGGAATCTCGATGTGCCAATAGATGACCCCGTGCCGCTTCTCCCATCGGCTCAGCAGGACCCCGTGGGGGGTGTTCATGGTGGCCTCGACAAAGGTGAGGTCGCTGAGGCTGAAGTTGGGCATGAGGTTGAAATGGAAGAGCGAGTCGCGTTTTGCCTGATAATACTGGCAGAGGGGTTCAATACCGGCTATCTCGTTATAGAGAAAAGGAATGGCACGGTCGCGCCACAGGGGGGAGAGCACCGTGTCGGGAGCAGGGAGGAAAGTCCAGTCGCGGGCCACACGGTTGCCCAACAGCAGCCAGGCGATGTCGGAATGGTTTTGTTGCTGCAATCCATGCAGCAGGTAGTGTGCCGTCAGCGGCCCGATGTCGTGGTGGCCCCCTTTCTCCACCAACACGTTGCGTACAATCTGTTCGGTGTACGGACTGTTGTTCGAGCTATATCTCGAAACAAAAGTGCCAAGGGCGTTTGCCTCGAGGGTGCCATTGCCCATATATCCCCCTTGGACATAGAGCGGATGCCCTTTCATGGGATTGTTCTTCTGAACGGGCACGGAGTGTTTGGAAAGGGTGTCTTTCAAATCCTCGAGAGTGTTCTCGAGGCGAATGGATTGGGCGTTATAGGGAGTGGTGTTGAGATAATACATGAGGGCGTTGGACAGCAACGACAAGGCGATGATGTTGCTGTCGGGCGAGCAAGCCTCGCTGTAGCCCGCCGACCGTTGTTGCCACAGTGGGTCCATGTCGTGGAGTGTCAGTTGTCCCTTGCGGGCCAGTTTCACAAAATGGTTCAGCTGGCGGTAGATTTGGCGTTCCTCCCTCTTGGAGGCGTAGGGGTAGAGGAAGTAGTGGAGAAGGTCGGGCAGGGGCTTCATCCCTTGGGTGAAGTCGCTGCCGTACAGCCATCGTTGCATGAAATAGTATTCGGGCAGCTGCCACGGGTAGGGAGGCCGTTCGACGTCGAATTGGGCTATCGCCTGTCGGTACAGGTGGTTCACCACGCTGTCGTTGCAGCGGAAGGTGCCGTAGCTGAAGCCGTCCGATAGCTGTGCATGGCCCCAGCCTGCCACAGCCAGCATCAAAACAAAAACGATTCGTCTCATGGTGTATCTTTTTCCCTATAATAGTTTTCGACAGCGAAATATTACAGCCGCAACGAAAAAAAACTATTTTTTATTCATTCGGCACCTCGATGACCCTGCCGTGGTCGGTGACAATCTGTTTGTAGAACCAGTCGGGGTATGGAGGTTGTTTGGGGAATTTGACCACGCCCGTCGGGGTGGTCTCGAAGCGGCCTTTCTGTTCGTGTTTGATGTTGCCGTCGATGTATTTCACGAGAAGGAACTGGTCGAGATCTCTCCACCGTTTCATCATCCGGTTGGCGGCGTTGTTCGAGAAGAGGTTCAGCTCGTTGACCATGCGGGTGTCGTTGAGGTTGGCGCAGCGTTCGTCGCATTGCTTCACTTGTGTGATAAAGTCGTGCTCCAGTTCCTGTTGGACCCTAATCACATCCTCTATCATCGCGTCGTACCGCAGATAGCAGAAGTTGGTCACGCGGTTGAAGAGCCAGAAGGCTGCCGTCTCGCTGTAGCGGGTCATCGACCCGTTGCCCTCTTCGAAGCACACAGGTATCTGGGTGATGCCGCAGTACATGGGGCAGTAGCAGGTGCTGTAGGTGTCGTCGACGCCGAACCAGATGATGCCGCCCACCTTGTCGGGCAGCCATCCGCGGCACTGTGCCACAAACGAGAAGCCTGTCTGTTGGGTGCTGATGGCGCGTTCGTGGATATACTGTTTGCCGTTGTACTCCCAATCCATGGGACGCCAGCGGTAGGGGCAGTGGAAAGGACCGGCGCCGACATCCTGCGTCATGTCCATCGGCGTCCCCTCGAAGTGGTCGCGCATCAGTTGCATCACGTCGTGCACCGACAGCGGACGGTCGGGCTTCACCCACAGCGGCAGCCGGTGGCTGTTGTTGCGGCCCATGGCATAGTCCTCGTAGGCATCCATCTCTTTGCACACGCGGCGGAACATCGACCACACACGGGCGTCGCAGGCTCTCACGCCGCTAAAGGTCAGCGGGTTGTAGGCGTCGGCAAAAGAGAAGTCGTCGGTGGGGTCGTTCAGGTGCTTGGTGAGGTATTCCCTAGTCTTCGTGTTGCTCGACAGATGGATTTGTAGTTTTCGCCAGAAGGTGGCGACATCCGAACTGTAAACACACTCCACCTCCGGCTCGAAGATATGGTCGAGATGCTTGCTGCTGATGGCGGGGTGAGGTCCTTTCTTGTTCCATTTCTTTGGTTCCTGCGGGAAAGTGGTGATGCGGGCCTGGTTGGCGTGGCCGCAGACATAGCCTTCCGGCACACGGCGTGCCACCCACACGGCCCCCTTCACGTTGCCTTTGCTGGTGATTTCGAACAGCCACACCTCGTTGGGGTCGCACAGCGAGAACGACTCGCCCCCGTCGGCATAGCCGTAGGTCTCCACCAGGTCGGCCATCACCTTGATGGCCTCGCGACAGTTCTTGGCACGTTGAAGGGCGACATATATCAGGTTGCCATAGTCGATGCCCTCGGGGTTGCCCTTGTCGAGCAGGCCGATGCCGCCCCAGGTGGTCTCGCCGATAGCCAGCTGGTGGTCGTTGATGAAGCCCACCACGCCATAGGTGTGTGCCACCTGCGGTATCTCTATTTGGAACTTCAGGCTGCCGTAGTTGTACAGTTTCAGCGTCTCGCCAGGCTGGTGGTCGGTGGCCTTGTGGTAACGCAGCTGGCCGTAGCGGGTGTGCGAATCGGCTGCATAGGTGATCATCGTCGACCCGTCGGACGAAGCACTCTTGGTGCAAAGAAAATTGGTGCAGCCGTCGGCTGGCACTGCCATTATCCATGCCGTCAGCACGGCCAAAACATATAGTGTCTTCTTTCTCATGGTGTTATTGTTTTCTCAGTTGTTTTAATCCAACTGCAAAGATACGTTTTTTTCAAATAAATACAGCCTTACTTTGTGATTGTGCGGCATGCCTGCCGCGTTGACTATTGCGGTTACAAAAGTACGACATTTTGCAGACCACCAACGAACTTTTTTCCAACGATATGAACAGGGTTATCAACATACGACGTTTTTGCGAAAAAAGATAGTATTTTTTGCTTCTTATATATGCGTCTACATATAGCAGTCATATGGCAGTCATAAGCCGCTCGGTCACCACAGAAAGCGACCGAAAAGCGTTTTTGATGAAAAACAAATAGACCGGCCTTCACAGGCAGGTCTATTCTCTCTACAAACAATTAATCTTTCGATTCTTCTTTACATC
>CAJOQB010000109.1 GCA_905236405.1 uncultured Bacteroidales bacterium | reverse complement strand
TCGGGTGGCGGGATTGGTGGTGGGGTTGGTGGCGGGTTGTGCGGCAGGGACGGTGTCTTTCACGCGGTTGTCGCGAACCAGATGGCGGTTTGTCTTGCAGCCGGTGGCCAGCAAGGCGGCCAGCATCAGCCCCAACAGGATATAATGTCTTCTGTTCATGTCTATTTCACGATGGTGTTGTAATGCCCTTTGATTTCGTCGTTGTCGGGGTCGAGGGTGAGCGCCTGCCGGATATACTTGGCGGCTTCGTTGTCGCGTCCCATCTTGTGGAGAATCCAGGCATAGGTGTCGAGGTAGTGGGGATTCTTAGGCTCTGCCTTGATGGTTTTGGCGGAGAGTTCCAACGCTTTGTCCAGTTGCTCGTTGCGTTCGGCCAAAAGGTAGGCGAAACTGTTCAGGGTGTTGTATTTGTCGGGACAGAGGGCGATGGCCTTGGAGTAGTAGGTGTTGCTTGTTTCGAACTGGTTCTGTTCGTTGTAGGCATGGGCCATCATGTCGTAGATGTCGCACATCATGTCCTCTCGGTATCGCGGGGGGACGCCTATCTCCTCGCATCGTTTCAGTGCGACGATGGCATCGGCATACTCTCGCTTTATCATGTGGATGGTGCCCATGGTGTAGTGGGGAAGCATTTGGAAGGGGAACAGGGCGGCGGCACGACGGCAGATGCCCATCAGTTCGTCGTTGTTGTTGTCCATGCTCATCTCACATTCTATCAAGGCTTCCCATACTTCCCAGTCGCTGCTGTCGGTTTCCAAATGGCGTTGGATGACCCGTGCAGCGTCGGCATACTTGCCTTGTTTGATAAGGACGCCACTATAGAGCAGGCCGTAGTGGATGGTGTCGGCGTTGTGGGTCATGATGACTTCCAGCAGGTCGTTGGCATCCTGTGTGTTCTCGTTCCACGCCTGTTCGTCATAGAAGGAATAAAGGGTACGGAGTTTGCTCTCGGTGTCGAGCAAGGGATTGGCAAAGCCGGCTTTCAGCTCTTCCACCATCTGCTTTTTCTGCTTGGTGGCTTTGTAGTATTCGGCTCGGAGGATATGGATGTACTCGTCGTTGGGGTCGGCGGCCAAGAGGTTGTCAAGATAGACTTTGGCTTTGTCGTACTGGTGTGCGTCCATGTATTTGCTGGCGAGCATCGAGTTGTATTTGGTGTTTTGCGGCATGGCTTGTGCCAGTCGTTCCAACTCTTTGATGCCTTTGTTGGGTTTGCCGATGGCGTTCCACAGTCGTTGCTTCTGCACCGAGACCTCTTCGGTGACGCCCACCATCTTCTCCACTCTGTCTAACACTTCGATGGCTTTGGGCACATTGCCCACACGGAGGTAGCTGTTGGACAACTCGTAATAGTATTCTAACTGTGTGGGTCGTTGTTTGACGATGGTCTCCCATGTTTGGGTCAGTCGTTCCTTGTTGCCGGTCAGTTGATAGAGGCGGGTGGCCCACAGGCGATACCAGATGTTCTCTTTGTCGGCATTGATGGCGGCTTCGGCATAGTAGATGGCGCTGTCCAAACGGTTGACGGCATAAATCTGGCTGACGCCGTAAAGTGCTGCGCTGTAGTCGGGGTCCTCTCTCAGAATGGCACGGTAGATGGCCAACGCCTCGGCCTCTTGTCCCGTCTGTTGTTTCATCTTGGCATCGACCAACATCGTTTCACGCTTCAGCAGCTCGTCCGACAGTTCGCGGGTGTAATGGCTGTGTTTGGCGGCGACGGCTGTGCTCGTCTGGCTGCTCTTGCACCCCATCATGCACAGCATCATGACCATCGTCGTGGCCAACAGAGCCCATTGTTTATGTAGATGATTCTTCACAATTCTCTATATTTCTCCAACTAACGTACCCCCTCCGATAATATTGTGTGTTGAAGAGATAAAAACGATTCGGTCGTTTCAGGGCAAAAAGAAAAGCCTCCCTTGTAGGAGGCTCTCTCGGTGGTCTGTGGCAGATTCGAACTGTCGACCTCTTCCGTGTGAAGGAAGCGCTCTGAACCAACTGAGCTAACAGACCAAAACTGTATTGTCGGTGTTTCCTGTTCTCTCGAAAACGGCTGCAAAAGTACAACTATTTTTGAAACCGTACAAAATATTCTTTGCTTTTTGTAGCATAATGTCTGAAAGTGGGTTTGTATCAATAAGATAAAAAAGTGGCTTTTCTGCTTGAAAGAGATGAATTGTTGTGTGAAACAAGTGATATTGTAATGGCGTTTGGCAGTTTTTTCAAAACAATAAGGGCATCCTTGTGCAGGATGCCCTTATTAATTATCAGACGCTAATTAGATTAGCGAACGATGAGTTTCTCAACTTTGGTGAAGTTGTTGTTGGTGATGCGAACGAAGTAAGCACCCTTGGCAAAGTTGGAAACGTTGATGTTCTGAACATCGGATGCATTGACAGTTTGGTTGCTGATAACGCGACCGCTCATGTCGATGATGGCAACGTTGACCATACCGTTAACACCGCTGATCGAAAGCTGAACATTGGAGGTAGCGGGGTTGGGCTGCAGTTTCACAGCAACGCCGGCAGCAACGGGATCAATGCTGACATGCTCCTTGAAGGTAACGCTGACGGTGGTGGCTTCCTGAACGTTCTCGAGGGTGTAACGGATGTCACCCGTGGTGGTGTCGTTCTCCCACTCGATGTTACCGTTGACGGTCACTTGGTCAACCATGTAGCCGTCGTCGGGCGAGAAGAGGAAGGTGTTGGTGGAACCAATAACAACGCTATCGGTTCTG
>CAJOQB010000108.1 GCA_905236405.1 uncultured Bacteroidales bacterium | reverse complement strand
GGGACTCTCCAGCAGCATCGCCTACTGTCACCAGTCATCGCCGCTCCATGCCCCTTTCATGAACTATCTCGAACACTGGCATGTGGCCAATCCCACCGTCATGGCTGTCGACGCCACCATTGCCGCCTTCTCGCCCGAAGGGGAACGGTGGTTGAACCAGTTGACCCGTTACCTTCAAGGCAATATCGACCTGATGAAACAGCACTTCGCCTCGCATCCCGTCGACGCCACTTTCTTCTATCCCGACGCCTCCTTCCTTGTGTGGATGCAATGCCACCATGTGAGTCATTCCGAAGCACGGCAACGGCTTCTCTACGATGCCCGTCTGGCATTCAACGACGGAAACGAGTTCTACGACACTGCCGATATCGAGAGCCATCCTGCTCGTTTTCGTATCAACATCGAATGTCCTCGACAGGTGTTGCAAGAAGCCCTCGACCGCTTAAGCAAATTCCTTGGATAGCAGCATCCTCCGCGACATTTGCGTGTCTCGGAAATATTTTTGCTGATTGCCTCAAAAAAAATTGTATCTTTGCAGCCAGTCAACGGAAGGGTATTCGGTAAAAGGAATGCTCCTTATTGGCTATATTATAAACGATTAATATAACAAGATAATAAAAAGAATACATATAAAATGTTTGAGAATCTAAGCAGCAAGATTGAGAAGGCGCTCCATGGACTCCGCGGCAAGGGTCGTATCACCGACATCAACATCGCCGAGACCGTGAAGGAGGTACGCAAGGCTCTGTTGGATGCCGACGTGAGCTATCCCATCGCCAAAGAGTTCACGGACAACGTGAAGGCGAAGGCACTGGGTCAGAACGTCATCAGCAGTGTGGAGCCTGGCCAGATGATGGTGAAGATTGTCAAAGACGAACTGACGGCCCTGATGGGCACCGACTCGGTGGACATCAACCTGAAGGGGACGCCGGCGGTGGTGCTCATTGCCGGTCTCCAAGGCTCGGGTAAGACGACTTTCAGCGCCAAACTGGCCTACTATCTGAAGAACAAGAAGAACAAGAGCGTCATGCTGGTGGCCGGCGACGTCTACCGTCCTGCCGCTATCAACCAGTTGCAGGTGCTGGGCGAGCAGATACAGGTGCCTGTCCATGCCGAGATAGGGAACAGCGACCCTGTCAAGATTGCCCAGGAGGCTGTCCGCGAGGCGAAACTGAAAAACATCAACGTGGTGATTGTCGATACCGCCGGTCGTCTGGCTGTCGACGAGGAGATGATGAACGAGATAGCCGCTCTGAAACGTGAGCTGCAACCGCAGGAGACTCTCTTCGTGGTCGACTCGATGACGGGTCAGGATGCTGTCAACACGGCCAAGGCGTTCAACGAACGTATCGACTACGACGGTGTGGTGCTGACCAAACTGGACGGCGACACGCGTGGCGGTGCGGCATTGACCATCCGCTACAGTGTGAAGAAGCCCATCAAGTTTGTCGGTATCGGAGAGAAGATGGACGCGCTCGACGTGTTCCATCCCGACCGTATGGCCAACCGTATTCTGGGCATGGGCGACGTGGTGTCGTTGGTGGAACGTGCACAAGAGCAGTACGACGAGGCCGAAGCCCGCAAGATACAGAAGCGTTTGGTGAAGAACGAATACAACTTCGAGGACTTCCTTTCGCAGATAGCCCAAATCAAGAAGATGGGCAGCATGAAAGACTTGGTGGGGATGATTCCTGGCATGAGCAAGATAACGAAGGATGTGGAAATCGGCGACGACGCTTTTGTCCCTATCGAGTCCATCATCGGCTCGATGACGCCTTACGAGCGTCGCAACCCCAGCTGTATCAACGGCAGCCGCAAACAACGCATCGCTGCCGGCAGCGGTCGCACCATCCAAGAGGTGAACCGGCTGCTGAAACAGTTCGACGACACCCGCAAGATGATGAAGATGGTGTCGACCAACGGCGGCAGGGCACAGATGGCCAAGATGGCCCGCAAACGCCGATAGAAAAAAAACGTTTTCGCTTACTGACATTGAATAACAAACTGACATCAACATAAACTTATGTACGAGATTCTTGACGGAAAGACGCTTTCCAACCAAATCAAAGACGAGATAGCCAACGAGGTACGCCGCTACACCATGCAAGGGATGCGTGCCCCTCATCTGGCCGCCATACTGGTGGGCAACGACGGCGCCAGCCAGACCTATGTGTCGAGCAAGGAAAAGTCGAGCCACGAGGTGGGTTTCATTTCTTCGGTGTACAAGTTCCCCGAGAACACTTCGGAAGAGGACTTGCTGAAGACCATCGACTTCATGAACAACGACGAGGAGATTGACGGCTTCATCGTCCAACTGCCGTTGCCGAAACATATCGACGAGCGAAAGGTGATACACGCCATCTCGCCCGAGAAGGATGTGGACGGTTTCACTCCCATCAACGTGGGCAAGATGGTGCTGG
The DNA here is from genome assembly GCA_905236405.1 of uncultured Bacteroidales bacterium. Taxonomy (GTDB): domain Bacteria; phylum Bacteroidota; class Bacteroidia; order Bacteroidales; family P3; genus Colimorpha. Next base: position 9,201 of record CAJOQB010000108.1, on the reverse strand, counting down.
GCGAGGATGCCTTTGTCCCCGCCACTCCGATGGGCATCTGCACCCTCTTGGAACGCTACAACATCGAGACCGAAGGGAAACACTGTGTGGTCCTTGGCCGCAGCAACATCGTCGGCACTCCCGTTGCCAATCTACTGAGCCGCAACAACAAGCATGCCAACTGTACGGTGACGCTGTGTCACAGCCGCACCAAGAACCTGAAGGAAATCACCCGTCAGGCAGACATCCTGGTGGTGGCCATCGGCAAGCCTGAGTTTGTGACCGCCGACATGGTGAAGGAAGGCGCTGTGGTGGTGGATGTGGGAATTCACCGCATCCCCGACGAGACCAAGAAGAGCGGATTCCATCTGACGGGCGACGTGAAGCACGACGAGGTGGACCGCCACTGCAGCTGGGTGACTCCCGTGCCTGGCGGCGTGGGTCCGTTGACCATCGTGTCGCTGCTGCAGAACACGCTCAAATCGTACAAGAAAACCATGAAGCCATGAAGACGGTAGTGGTGGTGCCTTGTTACAACGAAGCGAAAAGGTTGCCACAACAGGAGTTTCTGCAGTTTGTCCGCGAGCACGACGATGTGGCGTTTCTCTTCGCCAACGACGGCAGCCGCGACAACACCCTCGAGGTGCTGCAGTCGCTGTGCCAACAGCACGAACGGCTGCATGTGCTCGACTTGCAACCCAACGGAGGAAAGGCCGAGGCTGTGCGTCGCGGGATGCTCCATGCTGCCGAGACGATGCAACCCGAGTATATCTGCTTCTGGGATGCCGATTTGGCCACTCCGCTCTATGAGATACCCCACTTTGTGGAGTGGGCAGACAAGGGCTATGACATCGTGACGGGGCTGAGGCTGATGCGTCTGGGTGCCGAGGTGAGGAGGAAGAAACTTCGCCACTACCTGGGTCGCTGTTTCGCCACCTGTGCCTCGATGATGCTCCAGCTGCCGGTATACGACACCCAATGCGGTGCCAAACTGTTCCGCAGCGAGATAGTCCGCGAGATATTCCCCGAGCCGTTCATCTCCAAATGGCTCTTCGACGTGGAGCTGCTGGCCCGATACAAACAACGTTTCGGCATACAACAAGCCACGGACAAGATATACGAATACCCCCTTTTCCACTGGATTGACGTGGCAGGAAGCACTCTGAAGAAGAAAGACTTCCTTGTCGCTCCCATGGAGCTGCTGCGTATCCGCAAAAAATACAAACAATCGGTCTAATCTATATTCCAAGAGAACAAAACATGAAGCAGTTTTTTTCCGAAAACAAATCGAACCCTTGGTGGTGGGCTTTCCTTGCCATCGCCACGATTCTTTTCTTCGCCATGCCAATGATGAGCCGCGATGCGGGCAATAGCGGAGATGAAATGAAGTTTCAAGTGCCACAAGGCTACAATGTGCTGAACTATTACAAGACCGACGGACAAGACTCGACCTGCATGACGTTCGAGAACCTGAAATACTACGGTTGCTCGTTCGATGTGGTGACCGCTTGGTGGAACGAGACTTTCCATGTCGACGACATCGCCCGCACCCGCCACGCTGCCAACGCTTTCATGGGATGGTTGGTGGTGCTGTTTGTAGGACTGATTGTCTGGCGGATGGCCGGATGGAGAGCCGCTGTGATGGCGTTGCTGCTGATGTTCTTCTCGCCAAGATTCTTAGGTCATTCCTTCAACAACCCCAAGGATATCCCCTTCGCCGCAGGTGTAATCATGGCGATGTACTATATGATGATGTTCTTCCGTCAAGCTCCCAAGCCGCGATGGAGCACCATGATTATGCTGGCTTTCTCGATTGCTTTTGCCTTGAGCATTCGTGTAGGTGCCCTGATTCTGATTGGTTACTTGGGATTGTGGGGCATCCTGTGGATTATTTTCCACACCAACGAGAACCGCAAGACGCTGAAAGGGGGCAAACGTGAAGCCTTTATGTCTGCTCTTGACTGGAACGGCACCTTCAAAACCATCGGATTCGCCGCTGCCATCTGCATCGTAGGATTCTTTGCAGGATTGCTGATATGGCCCTACGCTTGGCAGTCGCCTATCAAGAACACTGTCGACTCGTATCACGCCATGTCGCAGTTTGCCATCAACATACGACAGATATACGAAGGCCGTTACATCATGTCGAACGAACTGCCTTGGTACTACACACCCAAATTCATACTGACCACCATCCCCATCGCTGTCATCGTCGGCTGGCTGATGTATCCCTTTGTGGGTGCTTTCAAGAAAGGACGTGCCATGGAGAGCATCATGGTCTACTTCTGCTGCATCTTCCCCGTATTCTGGATTGTTTACACCAACGCCAACGTCTACGGTGGCTGGCGTCACAGCCTCTTTGCCTATCCTCCCATGGTAGCTGCTGCTGCATTGGGCTTCGACGGCTTGGTTCAACTGTTCCAAGACAAAGGGAAACGGGTGTTGCAATACATCGCCACTGTTCTGCCCTTCTTGCTACTGATACCCCCTGCACTCCACTGTTTCCGCAACCACCCCTACGAGTATATCTATTTCAACGAACTGGCTGGCGGAACGAAGAAGCAGTTAGGCTATTATGAGATGGACTACTACTACCACTCTGTCCGCGGTGGCACAGAATGGATTCTCGAGAATTGTGAGCCTGTTGCCAAGCCTGACGGAGAGAAGACCATCATCGGCTCGTTCTTGGCCAACGATGTGAAATACTACATCCGCCACGACACCACCCAATACCGCCACAAATTCCTCCGATATGACGACCGCTACAACCAAGACTGGGACTATGCCGTGTTCAACATCACCGCAATGGATCCGGAATACTTGCGTAGTGACAACTTCCCTCCGAAGAACACCATCCATACCATTGACGTCGACGGTGTTCCCATCGCCATCGTGCTTCGTCGCGACGACAAGAGCGACTATCTGGGATTAGAGCAACTTCGCTCGGGCAATGTCGACAGTGCTTTCGCCTTGTTCCGCAAAGCGCTGCAGCATGACCCATCCAACGAAGGTGTGCGACTCAACATGGCCAATGTCTACCTTCAACGCGGGGCCAACGACAGCGTGCTCTCCATCCTGAAACCCATCCTTGACCAGCAGCCTCACCACAACCAAGCCGTCACCTATGCCGCCTATGCATATGTCAACAAAGGAGCTGTCAACGAGGCTATGTCGCTCTGCGAAGAGATGCGCCGCTACTCGCCGACCAGTGACGTCGGATACTCCATACCGCTCAACATCTGGATGCAACAAGGCGACTTGATGTCTGCCGAAACCATCATTCGACAGATGCTGGACAACGATGTAGTCAACGACCAGATGATACAGAACTACATCAAGATTATGATGGCTCGCGGACTTGACCAAAACACCGCCACTCGAAGCGTGCTGGGCACTATAGCAAAGAATTACGAAGACCACGGTCGCAAGGCCGAGGCAGAACAGTTCCGCAGCTATCTGCGATAAAAACACGAGACGATTATGTTGAAGCGAATATGGATATGGCTTGTGAAGCTCCGCGGATGGAAGTTCGACATCCCCGAAGGCGATCACCCCGAATGGTACCGTTGTGTGATGATAATGGCGCCACACACCGCCGCGGAGGATTTCTTTGCCGGCGCTGCCATCCCCTATCTGCTCCACTTCAACGTCCGTTTCTTGGTCAAGAAAGAGTTCTTCAACTTTTTCACCAAACCCTTCCTCCGCTGGGCAGGCTGTCTGCCTGTCGACAGAGGCAATCCCCGCAACAACATCGTCAACCAAGCCGTCTCCTACTTCAACGATCATGAGAAACTCACCCTTCTCATCACTCCTGAAGGTACACGGAAACGAGTCAACCGATGGAAGCAGGGGTTTTATCAAATCGCCACTCATGCCAATGTGCCCATCGTGTTGACCTACATGGATTACGGCACGATACACATGGGCATCGGTCCCACATTCTATCCGACTGGAGATTGGGACAGCGACATCAAAGAAATCATGTCTTTCTACCAAGACAAGACCGCACGACACCCTGAATTGTTCAACAAGCAAGCAAACGGGTACAATAACGACAAATAAAAAACAATAACAATATGACCAATGGTGTAAGACGAATCTACGTCGAAAAGAAAACAGAATATGCCATCAAGGCTAAGGAGCTTCATGAAGAGATGGCCAATTACCTCAACATCGAGGCCGAACGTGTTCGTGCTCTTGTGAGGTATGACATCGAGAACATTTCCGAACCCACCTACCACAAGGCATTGGGCACCGTCTTCTCCGAGCCGCCTCTTGACATCGTTTACGAAGAGCGTTTCCCTATGGGAGAGAACGATTTCTCTTTCTCGGTGGAATATCTCCCTGGACAGTTTGACCAGCGTGCCGACTCGGCAGAGCAGTGTGTGAAACTGTTAGCCGAAGATGAGAATCCCTTGATTAAATCGGCCATCACCTATGTGATTACCGGCCATCTGACCGACGAGCAGAAAGAGGCTATCGTCAAACACTGTATCAACCCCGTCGACAGCCGTCTCACCGACGAGGTGAAGCCCGAGACACTGGTCGACAACTTTGAGCAGCCTGCTGATGTCGCCATCCTCGACGGATTCTCGACAATGGAAGAGACACCGTTGCGAGAGTTGTACAACTCGTTGGGACTGGCTATGACTTTTGCCGATTTCAAACACATCCAACGCTATTTCCACGACGAGGAACACCGCGACCCATCAATGACCGAGATCCGTGTGCTCGACACCTATTGGAGTGACCACTGTCGCCACACCACCTTCGCCACCGAGCTGACCAACATCCATTTCGACGAAGGCTATTACCGTCCTCTCATCGAAGGCGCGTTCCAACAATACTTGTCCGACCACAAAGAGCAGTACATCGGTCGAGACGACAAATATGTGTGTCTGATGGATATCGGCACCCTCGCCGCCAAACGTATCAAAAAGATGGGGCTGCTTGACGATCAAGAGCCCAGCGACGAGATTAACGCCTGTTCCATCGTGGTTCCCGTCACCATCGACGGAGTGGAGGAAGAATGGCTTATCAACTTCAAAAACGAGACACACAACCACCCCACCGAGATTGAACCTTTTGGCGGTGCTGCCACCTGCTTGGGAGGCTGCATCCGCGACCCGTTGAGCGGACGCACCTATGTCTATCAAGCCATGCGAGTCACCGGCGCTGCCGACCCCACCCGTCCATTGGACCAGACGCTGTCAGGCAAACTGCCTCAACGAAAGATTGTCACCACTGCAGCTCGTGGCTATAGCAGCTATGGCAACCAGATTGGCCTTGCCACTGGATTGGTCAATGAAATCTATCATCCCAACTATGTCGCCAAACGTATGGAAATCGGTGCCGTTATCGCTGCCGCTCCACGTCGTGCCGTGAAACGCTTGAACAGCGACCCTGGCGATATCATCATCCTGCTCGGTGGACGTACAGGGCGTGACGGTATCGGTGGCGCCACTGGTGCTTCCAAGAGTCACACCACACAGAGTCTCACCACCTGCGGAGCCGAGGTGCAAAAGGGTAATGCTCCCACCGAACGCAAGATACAGCGTCTCTTCCGCCGCGAGGAAGTCTCCAGCCTTATCAAGAAGTGTAACGACTTCGGTGCCGGCGGTGTCAGCGTTGCCATTGGCGAGTTGGCCGACGGATTGCAGATTGATTTGGATCGCGTACCCAAGAAATATGCCGGTCTCGATGGCACCGAGCTGGCCATCAGCGAGAGTCAGGAGCGAATGGCCATCGTCGTCGACCCCAAAGATGTCGACCAGATGCTGAAGTATGCCGACGAAGAGAACCTCGAAGCCACTGTGGTAGCCACCGTCACCAAAGAGCCTCGCATGGTCATCCACTGGCGTGGCAAGGAGATAGTCAACCTCTCGCGTCGTTTCATCGACACCAACGGAGCCCATCAGGAGACGACGGTAAGTGTCAGCATGCCTAGCCATACTAGCCATACTAGTGCCACTAGTGATATTAGGGCTCTTTGGCTCAAAACCCTCGCCGACCTCAACGTCTGCTCCCAACAGGGACTTGTCGAGATGTTCGACAGCTCCATTGGAGCAGGCAGCGTCGTGATGCCCTATGGAGGAAAGCACCAGTTGACCCCCACCCAAAGCATGGTGAGCAAACTGCCGTTGCTTGACGGCAAATGCGACACCGTCACCATCATGTCCTACGGCATGGACCCCTACCAAACCAGCTGGAGCCCGTTCCATGGTGCAGTGTACGCTGTGTTGAGTTCTGTGGCAAAGATTGCCGCCGCTGGTGGCGATGTACGTCGCATCCGACTCACTTTCCAAGAGTATTTCAAGAAACTGGGCAACGACCCCTATCGTTGGGGCGAACCGTTTGCCGCCCTTTTGGGAGCCTACCATGCACAGATGGGGCTCAAGCTGCCTGCCATCGGAGGAAAAGACTCCATGAGTGGCACCTTCAACAATATTGATGTTCCTCCCACCCTATGCAGTTTCGCTGTCGGCATCAGCGACCTCCAGCATGTGGTCTCTCCCGAGCTGAAGCAAGCAGGCAACAAGCTCGTGTTGCTCGACATCAAGCAAAAAGAATTCGACATGCCCGACTACGACGATGCCCTTGCCCAATACGTGGTGCTTCGCGACGCCATCAGTGCAGGACAGGTATGCAGCGCCTATGCTATCGGCTTTGGCGGCATTGTCGAAGCCGTCAGCAAGATGGCTTTCGGAAACAAGCTTGGCGTATGTCTCAACAAGCAATGCTCCATCGACCAGCTTGCCGCCAAACAATATGGCAACATCGTGGTCGAAGTGCCGCAGACAGAGAGCCTCCCCTTCCATCACACCATCATCGGAGAGGTCACCGACCAGCCCTGCTTCGAATATGCAGGCGAACGTATAGCCATCGACGAAGCTTTGACAGCTTGGCAACAGCCCCTCGAAGGCGTGTTCCCCACTCGGAGTGCCGCAACCACCGACACCATTGAAGCTGTCAAACCGATGAATTTCGACAACATCTACTTGTGCAATCATAAAGTAGCCCGTCCTCATGTTTTCATCCCCGCCTTCCCCGGCACCAACTGCGAATACGACAGCGCACGTGCATTCCACCGTGCCGGCGCCGAGAGCGAGATTATTGTTTTCCGCAACCAGAACGCCCAGCAGATACGCGAAAGCGTGCAAGCCTATACCGAGGCCATCCGACGCAGCCAGATAGTCATGATCCCTGGCGGCTTCTCGGCAGGCGATGAGCCCGAAGGCTCCGCCAAGTTTATCACCAGCGTCTTCCGCAACCAACAGATTGCCGATGCCGTGATGGACATGCTCAACCATCGTGACGGCCTGATGCTTGGCATCTGCAACGGATTCCAGGCATTGGTGAAACTCGGCCTTGTCCCCTACGGCGAGATTCGTCCCCAGACAGAAGATGCACCCACGCTCACCTTCAACACCATTGGCCGCCACCAGAGCCGCATGGCCTATACCCGCGTCACCTCCAATCTCAGCCCCTGGCTGCGCAAGGCAACGTTGGGAGAGACCTACGTCATCCCCATGTCGCACGGCGAAGGACGCTTCGTGGCACCGCAAGAGTGGATTGACCGACTCTTCGCCAACGGACAAGTGGCCACCCAGTATGTCGACCTCCAAGGCCGTCCTACCATGGAAGAGCCTTACAACCTGAACGGTTCTTATTGCGCTATCGAAGGCATCACCAGTCCCGACGGACGAGTGTTGGGCAAGATGGGACATAGCGAACGACGCAGCAAAGGCACCTATCTCAACATTTTCGGCGAACAAGACCAGATGCTCTTCGAAAGTGGCGTGGCTTATTTCAAATAAAATCTAATGATCATCCAACTCCGACCATCTACCCTCACTCGTTGTCTCTTGCTGTGCATCCTCCTACTGACCTTTCACACCTTGGATGCACAGACACGACTCATCTCCGACAGCGTCGTCTACACCAACGCCGACCACACACAAGGGATACGCTACTTTGCCGACGGCAGTCGCTTCGAAGGAGAACTCTATAATTCCATTCCCAACGGCAAAGGACGCTGTTACTACTCCAACGGCGACCAATACTGGGGAGTGTTCTTTATGGGTCGTCCGCTCGAATCGGTAGGCCGGTTGGTCCACCACGAAGACCTGCCCGATGTCGACACCTCACAATTGATGTCATACGTCTATCGACCGCATGTCGGCATTGTGCTTAGCGGCGGAGCTGCCGAGTGTGCCAGCCAGATAGGGGTGCTACGTCGAATCGAGGAGTCCGGCATACCTGTCGACTATGTGGTAGGTACCGGCATGGGAGCCGTCATTGGTTCGTTGTATGCCATGGGTTACAGTGCCGATGCCATCGAGAGAACGATGAACGGCATCGAATGGCCGCGATTGGGCGAGAGCAAGAGCGTCGACCTGACGCGAATCATCAACAGCGACACCAGCAACCAATTGTCCATCGGCTCCACTTTCGAGAGCCTGTTCAACAACATTGGCCGACTCTATCCCTCCGACACCGACTTCCTTTCCCTGCCCGTCTCTTTTGCCTGTGTGACCACCAACGCTCACACCGGACGTCCACAGGTGCTCACACACGGACAGCTCGACGCAGCCATCCGTGCCAGCGTGGCCCGTCCCAGCATCTCGTTTCCCGTCGTCATCGACGGCGAGTTGCTTATCGACGGCGGTTTGGTTGACAATCTTCCTGCCCTCATCTGTTACCAATTGGGAGCCGACATCCTCATCGGCATCGACGCCAACGCCAGCACACGCATCACCGACAGCATCGATTCGTGGGGACAGCTGCTCGAGACACTCATCTCCACCTCCATCGACGGCAACCATCAAGAGAACGTCGAGATGTGCCAGGTCTACCTCCACCCCACCCCCGACACACTCTCCGTCGCCTCCATCGACAGTCTCCTCATTGCAGACTTTATCCAACAAGGCTATCTTGCCTCCGAATCCATCGTCCCCCAGTTGCAGGCAGTGGCCTCCATAGCACAGTCGTTCGATTGGTCGGGACGAGACTACACACCCATCACCACCTCCCGTTCCCTCATCTCCAACAACATCAAGCTCCACTCCATCACCCTGAACCACATGAACGAGAACAAGTCGCAATGGGTGTCGGAGCAACAACAGGTCGACCAGCACCGTCCGCTCAAGCTGGGCGACATCGAGAAAGCCATCGAAGCCTTCATGGGCACTGGCTACTTCTCCGACGTCACCTACGAGCTTC
>CAJOQB010000107.1 GCA_905236405.1 uncultured Bacteroidales bacterium | reverse complement strand
AGTCATGATTGCCATGGCACTGGTTTGCGAGCCCGACATTTTGATTGCCGACGAGCCCACTACTGCGCTCGATGTGACAGTACAACAGACCATTCTCCAACTGTTGCGTTCCTTGCAACAACGTCGCAACATCGGAATCATCTTCATTTCCCATGATCTTGGCGTGGTGGCACAGGTAGCCGACCATGTGGCCGTAATGTACCAAGGGCGGTTAGTGGAGCAAGGCACCGCCACCCAAGTGCTGACCCACCCACAGCAGCCCTACACCCAAGGCTTGCTCGCCTGCCGTCCACCCCTTCATTCCCGTCCCGTTCATCTGCCCACGGTGTCCGACTTTATGGAGAACAAAGCCATCGACACCACCGAGCAGTCCCCCTTCGACAGCCGACAGTCCATCCCTTTGCTTTCCGTTCGTGACCTTGATGTGGAATATGTGCTGAGAAGAAACATCTTGGGCAAACCGTTGGAGAAACTCAAAGGTGTCGACGGCATCAGCTTCGACGTCTACCGCGGCGAGACCTTCGGCTTGGTGGGAGAATCGGGATGCGGCAAGACCACCCTCGGACGAGCCATCCTGCGACTCATCGACTCCGCCTCGGGCACCGTCACCTACAACGGCCAACGGCTCGACCAACTCTCGCCCCATGCCATGAAAGCCCTGCGGCCCAAGATGCAGATTGTCTTCCAAGACCCCTATTCGTCGCTCAACCCACGCATCACCATCGGCAACGCCATCCTTGAACCCCTTCAAAACTACCACATCCTCTCCAACGACAAAGAACGCAAAGACCGCGTGATTGAACTCATGGAGCAGGTGGGGCTGCAGGCCGACTGGTACAACCGCTACCCCCACGAGTTCTCGGGCGGCCAACGCCAGCGTGTCTGCATCGCACGGGCGTTGGTGCTGCAACCCGAGTTGGTCATCTGCGACGAGTCGGTCTCCGCCCTCGACGTATCGGTTCAGGCACAGGTACTCAATCTCTTGAACGACCTCAAACGGCAATACCACTATACCTATATATTTATCTCGCACGACCTGTCGGTGGTGCGATTCCTCTCCGACCGCATCATGGTCATGCAACGAGGCCGTATGGTGGAACTGGGCAGCGCCGACGACATCTATTTCCACCCGCAACAGCCCTACACACGCAAGCTCATCGAAGCCATTCCCCAAATACCCACCTCGCGATAGGCAACAAACGGAATAACAATCATCTGTTGAAAAAAAAAAGGCGACAGAACCCTTTGCCACCACAATAGTTAATATCTTTGCACAAATTATATTCTGAAATAATGAAAAGTATCTTGATGATTCAAAGCGATGTGCAGGTCCTCAACGACACTGCCAACCAGGTTGCCGATGCAGCATCGCAAGCTGCTGCAACCGCCCCCGAGAAACTCTCCATTCTCAGCATGGCCCTCCATGGCGGTTGGGTGATGCTGGTGCTGGCCCTTTTGTTGGTGCTGGCCGTGTTCATCTTTGTCGAGCGTCTGCTCGCCCTCAACCATGCGTTGAAAGACGACGCATCGGGCTTCATGAACAACATCCGCCAGTACATCCATGGCGGCGACATCAGCGGAGCACGCCATCTGGCCAAATCCACCGACTCGCCCATCGCCCGCATGATTGACAAAGGTCTCTCGCGATTGGGACGCCCTCTGCCCGACATCCAGACAGCCGTCGAGAACGTCGGCAAGATGGAAGTGGCCAGCCTCGAGAAGCGAGTGGGACTGGTAGCCACCGTGGCCAGCCTCGGCCCCATGTTGGGTTTCCTCGGCACCGTCACCGGTATGGTACAAGCCTTCTTCGACATGGCCAACGCAGGCAACAACATCGAAATCTCCACCCTCTCGAGCGGCATCTACGAGGCCATGGTGACCACCGTCGGCGGACTCATCGTCGGCATCATCGCCACCTTCCTCTACGACATCCTCATCAACCGCATCAACAATGTGGTCTTCCTCCTCGAAGCCCGCTCCATGGAGTTCATGGATCTGCTGCACGAGCCTGCCGAATAATCGCGGCATCCCCATTGAATTGTGTATCTCTATAAACAGATAGAGTTATGATTGAAAGTCAAAACAAAGTCAGAATACAGTCGGGCAGCTCCTCGATGAGCGACCTGGTGTTCCTGCTGCTCATCTTCTTCATGATCACCTCCACGCTGATCAGCCCCAACGCGGTGAAGCTGCTGCTCCCCGAGAGCAACAGCAAGACGATGGCCAAACAGAACGTCACGGTATACATCGACGAGAGCTACAACTTCCAAGTCAACGACATCCCCGTCACCCCCGAGACCCTTCAGACCACCATCCAAGCTGGTATCGAACCCGGGGTGACCGACGCCTGCGTCGTCTTGCGAGCCGACAAGAACGTCCCCGTGCAGTATGTCGTCAACGTCATCGACGCCGTCAACGCCCTCAACGAGATGTCCCCCGACTGCAAGCACAAAGTCATCTTGGCCACCTCGCCCAAGAAATAATCGTATAGTTCTATTCATTCTATCCCATCTAAAAAATCTATTTCCAAATGAACCAAGAAGAGAAAAACAAAGCCATATCAGGGATTATAGCAGCCCTCTGTCTGGCACTCGTT